>DAIDJT010000098.1 GCA_027451265.1 Bacteroidales bacterium
GATGACGCCCTGGAAGCCCTTGCCTTTGGTCCAGCCTCTTACATCAAGGAATGCATCATCATTGAAAAGGTCAACTGTAATGACATCGCCTTTCTTGTATTTGCCTTCCTCGAATCCGACGAATTCGGCAATCTTTCTCTTCGGGCCTGTGCCGGCCTGTTTGAAGTGGCCTATCTCAGCCTTATTGCTTGCCTTCTCCTTCTTATCGTCGAAACTGAGCTGCAAAGCTGAATAACCGTCTTTATCCACAGTCTTGACCTGTGATACGACACACGGGCCCACTTCCAGTACTGTGCATGGAATGTTCTTGCCATCCTCGTCGAAGACGGAGGTCATTCCAACCTTTTTTCCTATTAATCCCTGCATAATTCAGTATTTTTCCGGTTTCACACTTTAATTTCCACTTCCACTCCGCTGGGCAGCTCAAGCTTCATCAGAGCATCGATGGTTTTGGGTGTTGAGCTGTATATGTCAAGCAGGCGCTTGTACGATGACAGTTCGAACTGCTCTCTTGATTTCTTGTTCACAAACGGTGAACGGAGCACCGTATAAATTTTCTTATGGGTGGGCAACGGTATGGGACCGCTGACAACTGCACCCGTCGATTTGACCGTCTTCACGATCTTTTCAGCCGACTTGTCGACCAGGTTGTGATCGTAAGACTTCAGTTTGATGCGGATTTTCTGACTCATCTTTGTTAAAGGATTTTTCCTGTTGTTACTTCAATAATTTTCTTCGCCAATTCTGCAGGCACCTCTTCAAAGTGCGAGAACTCCATCGTTGATGTAGCCCTGCCTGAGGTAAGGGTACGAAGTACTGTAACGTATCCGAAGTTTTCTGCCAGAGGTACTTTTGCTTTAATTACCCTTGCACCTGCTTTCGATTCCATACCTTCCACCTTGCCCCTTCGCTTGTTGAAGTCGCCCACGACGTCACCCACATATTCTTCCGGGGTAACTACTTCGGCGTTCATCACCGGTTCGAGCAGCACCGGTCGGCATTTGGCCGCCGCATGGCGGAAAGCCTGCCTGGCTGCTATCTCGAATGACAGCGAGTCGGAGTCAACTGGATGGTACGAACCGTCTTTGAGGATAACCTTCAGGCTGTCGAGGGGGAAGCCTGCGAGCGGGCCGTTCATCATTGCCTCGCGGAATCCCTTTTCCACTGCGGGAATATATTCCTTGGGCACATTGCCACCCCTTATCTCGTTCACGAAGGTCAGTCCCGGAACACCATCTTCGGCAGGCATGATCTCCACGGTGATATCCGCGAATTTGCCCCTGCCGCCAGTCTGTTTCCTGAAGAGCTCCCTGTGTGTATAGGAAGACGTGACAGCCTCCTTGTATGCCACCTGGGGTCTGCCCTGGTTGCATTCAACATTGAACTCTCTCTTAAGACGGTCAATAAGAATTTCAAGATGCAGCTCACCCATGCCGCTGATGACTGTCTGTCCGCTGTCAGGATCGGTTTTCACCCTGAAGGTGGGATCCTCCTCGGCAAGTTTGCCGAGGGCAACGCCCAGACGGTCAATATCAGCCTGTGTCTTTGGCTCAATGGCAATCCCTATAACCGGTTCGGGGAACTCCATTGACTCAAGTACTATAGGCTTGTTAATGGCACAGAGAGTGTCTCCTGTCTTGAGGTCCTTGAATCCCACACCTGCGCAGATGTCACCTGCATAGACGGTTTCTACGGGATTCTGTTTGTTTGCATGCATCTGGAAGAGGCGGTTTATCCTCTCCCTCTTTCCGCTCCTTACATTAAGAACGGTGTCGCCGGCATTGAGGGTACCGGAATAGACCCTCATGAAGACGAGCCGTCCCATATACGGATCGGTAGCTATTTTAAAGGCCAGTGCCGAAAATGGCTCATCAGCCTCGGGTTTGCGTGTCAGTTCCTTCTCATCGCGGGGGTCTTTGCCCTTGACGGCTCCCACATCCACCGGTGAGGGCAGAAATGCAACCACTCCGTTAAGAAGGCGCTGAACGCCTTTGTTCTTGAATGCGGCTCCGCAGAAGACGGGGACAATAACACCCTCAATCGTTTCGCGGCGGAGCACTGTCATAAGTTCATCAGCAGTGATGCTCAAATGGTCTTCCAGATAACGCTCAAGGATTGAGTCATCCATTTCGGCGCATGCCTCAACGAGCTTCATTCTCCATTCGTCAGCCTCCTCCTTCATGAAGTCGGGAATAGGCTGAATGCTGAAGTTGACGAGCGGGTCAACGCCGTCCTCGAAGACTATGGCATTCATCTCAAGGAGGTCAATGATCCCCTCGAATTTATCTTCGGCACCTATTGGTATCTGTACGGGAACCGGGTGAGCCCCGAGTTTGTCAATCATCTGCTGCACCACACCCTGGAAGTCGGCACCGGAACGGTCCATCTTGTTAACGAACGCTATCCGGGGTACGTTGTACTTGCTTGCCTGTCTCCAGACGGTCTCACTCTGGGGTTCCACGCCGCCAACGGCGCAGAATACCGCCACGGCGCCGTCGAGCACACGCAGTGATCTCTCCACCTCCATGGTGAAGTCAACGTGTCCCGGGGTGTCAATGAGGTTGATCTTGTAGAGCTGATCCCTGTATTTCCAGAATGTGGTTGTAGCTGCTGAAGTGATAGTGATCCCCCTCTCCTGCTCCTGCACCATCCAGTCCATAGTGGCATTGCCGTCATCGACCTCGCCGATGCGGTGGGTACGGCCCGTATAATAAAGTATGCGCTCGGAAGTGGTAGTCTTCCCGGCATCGATATGGGCCATAATGCCAATGTTCCTGGTATATCTGAGATCGCTGTTCATTCCCTGCTGCTGGTTAGCCACGCGTCACCTGTATCAGAACCTGAAATGAGCGAAGGCCTTGTTGGCCTCAGCCATACGGTGAGTATCTTCCTTTTTCTTGTATGCGCCGCCTTCATTGTTGAAGGCTGCCATCACCTCGGCTGCAAGCTTGTCGGCCATACTGTGGCCTGTGCGCTTACGCGCGAAGAGAATAAGGTTCTTCATGCTTATGCTCACCTTGCGGTCAGGGCGTATTTCGAGGGGCACCTGGAAGGTGGCACCACCAACCCTGCGGCTTTTCACCTCTACGTGCGGAGTGATATTGTCAAGAGCCTGTTTCCAGATCTCAAGCGGACTCTTCTCCGCGTTTTTCATTTTCTCGGCGACTATATCGAGTGAGTCATAGAATATCCTGAATGCAACGGTCTTCTTTCCATCGTACATCAGGTTGTTGATGAAACGGGTAACGTACGGATCGTTGAACTTCGGGTCCGGTAAGAGGATCCTCTTCTTTGGTTTTGACTTTCTCATATTGTGAATCCTTTAACTGTTACTTCTTTGGTCTTTTTGCTCCGTATTTTGACCTTCTCTGCTTGCGGCCGTCAACACCGGATGTATCTAATGCGCCACGGACAAGATGGTAACGGACACCCGGCAGGTCCTTGACCCTGCCACCCCTGATAAGCACTATTGAGTGCTCCTGCAGGTTATGTCCTTCACCCGGGATGTAGGCATTGACCTCTTTCTGGTTGGTCAGCCTTACCCTGGCTACTTTTCTCATGGCTGAGTTAGGTTTCTTGGGCGTGGTAGTATATACGCGAACACATACTCCCCTGCGCTGCGGGCATGAGTCAAGAGCAGGTGCCTTGCTCTTGTCTACCAGCTTCTTGCGGCCTTTTCTAACTAACTGCTGAATTGTTGGCATAATTCTTTTTAATTAATTTTCCTTTTTTATTCTGGTCTTAAAAAAATCAAATTCATCAATTCTCTCTCCCCTGTAGCGGCCCGTCTTCTCCCTCTTCCCTGTGCTTTCCGGGCTTTAATCTCCCTGTCCGGCACTCCTTTTTCGCCCCCGGCGAACACTGCGTCAATACGGTCTGCACAACCCGGTCATTATAGCGACAAATGGCCGCCACAGTGCCCCGGGGAAAAGTTTTCTGAAGATGTAACTTATGGTTTGTAAGTCATTTCCAGGATTTTCTTCCCGACCGCTCCCTTCTGACATCTTTTCTAAACTTACACACTGACGGTGCGACCGGTACTCCTGTTTTCAAAAAACCGCCGCAAAGAAAGTAAATATTTTTCAAACAACCATCACTTTATATGCAATCTTTTGAAAATTTGTTATTTTTGCGCTCCCACCCGGACAAATAATACATATTAATATATAACAACAGCCAAAGATGAAGACATACTCAACAGACCACCTAAGAAACATTGCTCTGCTGGGAAACTCAGGCTCAGGTAAGACCACCCTTGCAGAAGCAATGCTTTTCAACGGCGGGGTTATCGAGAGACGGGGTACAGTAGAAGCACGGAACACCGTCTCTGATTACAAACCTATTGAGCAGGAGAACCGTAACTCCATCTTTTCAACAGTACTTTACACCGAGTTCCGGGACAAGAAGATCAACATCCTTGACACCCCCGGCCTCGACGATTTCTCCGGAGGGGTAATATCGTCAATGTACGCTGCTGACAGCGCAATGCTGGTTATTAACGTTCAGAACGGCGTTGAGGTGGGCACGGAGATCCATTTCAGACATGCCGAGAAGTTCCACAAACCCATGATCATCGCCGTCAACGGCCTTGACCATGAGAAGGCAAACTTCGAAAAGTCGGTTGAAATGCTTCATGAGCGCTTTGGCAGCAATGTAACACTGGCACAGTTCCCCGTAAACGAAGGTATTGGATTCAATACAATCATCGACGTCATCAGCATGAAGATGCTGCGCTACGGCAAGGACGGTGGCAAGGCCGAGGTTCTTGACATTCCGGCCGAACATAAGGCAAAAGCTGACGAGCTTCATGCAGCACTCACCGAGAAGGTGGCAGAGAGCGATGAGGCACTGATGGAACTCTTTTTTGCAAACGACAAACTTTCAGAAGAAGAGATCGGCCGCGGACTCCGCGAAGGACTCCTCAAGAGGGGCATCTTCCCGGTATTCTGCGTATCATCAAAGGGAAACATCGGAGTTGACAGGCTGCTCGACTTTGTGGCAGTATCTGCTCCGTCACCCGCTGACATGCCTGCAGTGAAGAATTCGAAGGGCGCTGAGGTGAAATGCAATGCCACCGGCCCTGCATCAGTATTTGTCTTCAAGACAACACTTGAGGAACACATCGGCGAGATCAACTACTTCAGGGTGATGTCTGGCAAGATCACCGAGAACTTCGATGCAGTCAACACCAGTAACGGTACGAAGGAACGCCTCTCGCAGATCTTCGCATGCGCAGGCAAGAACCGTACCCGCATTCCCGAGATCCACGCAGGCGACATAGGCGGGTTTGTGAAACTGAAGAACACCAAGACGAACCATACCCTCAATGCTCCGGGCAATGACTGGACATATGCGGAAATGATGTTTCCCGCACCCAAATACCGTGCAGCAATCAAGCCTCTCAGCGAAAGCGATGAGGAGAAGATGGGTGAGGCTCTCAACAGGATGCACCAGGAAGATCCGACAATCCTTGTGGAGTACTCCAAGGAACTCAAGCAGATCATCATCCACGGACAGGGCGAATACCACCTCAATATACTGAAGTGGCACCTTGACAATATTTACAAGATAGAGACCCAGTTCCTTGCACCAAAGATCCCTTACCGCGAAACCATCACCAAGTCATCACAGGCCGACTACCGTCACAAGAAGCAGTCGGGTGGTGCAGGCCAGTTCGGCGAGGTTCATATGATTATAGAGCCGTACGAGGAAGGTTCCGAGGCAAAGAGCATGATGAAGATTGCCGGCAAGGAGATCAAGCTCTCCAATCGTGACCTGGAGGAGATCGAACTCCCGTGGGGCGGCAAGCTGATTTATGTAAACTGTATCGTGGGAGGTTCCATCGATGCACGCTTCATGCCTGCAATCCTCAAAGGTATAATGGAGAAGATGGAGGTTGGCCCTCTCACAGGGTCATATGCACGTGACATCAGAGTATACGTATATGATGGCAAGATGCACCCGGTTGACTCAAACGAAATATCGTTCCGTCTGGCAGGCCGTAATGCCTTCAGCACCGCGTTCAAGAACGCCGGCCCGAAGATCCTCGAACCCGTTTACGACGTTGAGATCTGGGTTCCGTCAGACCGTATGGGTGATGTGATCAGTGACCTGCAGGGACGCCGCGGCATGGTTCTCGGCATGTCAAGCGAGAAGGGCTTCGAAGTCATCAAGGCAAGGGTACCCCTGGCCGAGATGAACAAGTACTCGACGGCCCTGAGTTCGCTCACCGGCGGCCGCGCTATGTATTCAATGAAGTTCAGCGAGTATTCGCAGGTACCCGGCGAGGTCCAGGATGCCGTCATCAAGGCATACGAATCAGAAGAGGAAGAGGAATAGTAACCAATCTCACCTTACATATAAAAACAGGAGGCTGTCTCAAAAGGGGCAGCCTCTCATTTTTCCGGAGAAGGGCGGCGAGGCCCGTCTTTTAGTTTTATACCTGTCGCGCAGCCGCCGCTATTCCGTGATGCCGGTGGTCACAGTGTCAGCCGGGGCAAACCGGAACGGATTGGGAACAGTGCCTGTGGTGCCATCGGCGTAATGCAGCATCAGGCTGTCAGCATTGACTGCGCTGAAAACCCGGTCAGGAGCAGTGACTGTATCAACATACCACACCGTAAGCATCTCTTTGCCAACCTCGTTCAGCGAGGTCTCAAAACCTACAATGCCGCCTTCGTTTGAGAGATGGCTGATAAGGTAACTGTACCGCTGGCTCAGTTTTGCATTCTCACCCAGAATGACAGGCATGCCCTTCAGCACATCCTCCGTGTAATTCTGTGAATCATTGAAAAACGACGTGACAGGCATGAACATCTCCCTGGCAAACTCCTGGGGCGTGAGGCTTCCCTTCTCATCTTCAAAAGTCACCACCCTGTAAGGAAGCTTTACGTTGAATTCCGTTTCATTGACCGTGAAGCTCAGGTTCTTCGATTCAATTGCCTTCACCAGTTCTTCCCTGCCTGGCTCCTTTCCCGCCGGGAAGTAGATTCTTACAATCACCGGACATGCAAAATCGCTCTGGTAGCCGACTGCCTCCGTCTTCTGGTCAAGCAGGTTCTGGAGGTAAGTAGCATCCAGCGGGTCAAAGAACTTATCTATCGTCACTGTGTAGTACACAACTGATTCCGTTCCTTCAGGCAGCTCCCCTATTGCCCGTTTCACGGGAACAAATATCAGCTGTTGCACCTTCTCATTTGTGTACATTGTTGTGTCATACAGGATGTGTACGGTATGGCTGGCAACGTAGGTGGAGACACCATAGATTCCATCGACCCTTCTCATCTGGTTGGCAAAGGCGGTTGAGCTGCCGAAGCACTTGATGTTCTTCAGTCCTGACATCTCAAATACTCCGGCACTTGCCAGCTGTTCCTCCGTGCCCCATTTCTGGCTGATGGTGGGCAACTCGAAGAGCGTCCCGGCCGTTATGCCCAGGATGATAAGTGCGCCCAGTACCACGGCCGGCAGCCACTTCATATTCCTTTTGTTTATCTGCAGGGTATCTTTTTCCGGGCAGGCATGCAGGCAGTCGCCGCACAGGGTGCAGTCGGCATGTGTAACCTTCTCCGAAGAGGCAACGTCAATGCCCTGGGGGCATGCTTCGGTGCATAATCCGCAAGAAATGCACGTATCAGTGTTTCGTGTTATATGCACCGGGTCAGGGCGCACCCTGTTCATACGTGTGACCTCAAGGATGTACCCGCCTGCCGTGATTATCAGGAGAGGATAGACATATGATATTTTAAGGCCGAGGAGCAGCAATATCACGTAAACCGCCATCGTGCCAAGGAACCACCATGAGTATTTGAATATTGCCGAGAGTGCTCCCATGGGGCAGAGGTAACGGCACCAGAAGAGCCTGAAGAAAAGCGACCCGAAAAGCAGGGCGCCAATGGCGATGAGCGCCCAGAGCAGGACCACGTCTGTGTTAAACCCCGAGGCCACCGCATAGTACGGGTCGAACTTCTTGCAGAAGAGCTCGCTTGACTGAAGTGTAAAGTAAAAGGTAATGAAGAGCAGCACGTACTTAAGCAGTCTCAGTATCCTGTCAGCGATCCCTTTCAGGGTGATCCTCACCTTCAGGCGGTCACCCAGCTTGCCGATCCACTCTCCTATTGTTCCCAGCGGGCAGATATATCCGCAGAAGAGGCGTGAGAAAAGCACAATGCCGATGAAGAGTGCCACCCCCATCATTATCTGGGTGCTGGTCATGGAGCACGAAAGTGAGTCCATTGTAAGATAGCTTCCCAGTGCCTGGATACCTCCGAAGGGGCAGTAGGCTTCAAAATCGGGTGCATAGGCTTTGTCCCAAAGGAGCCGGAATCCCATGAATGTGAGTATTCCGATGACTGCAAACTGATAAATCAGCTTGTACCAGTTTTGTTTCTTCATTTTTGGTTGTTTAGGGCATCAGCCAAATATATCATTTCCCGCGGGAAAGGCAAATGAGAAAAAGCAGCAACGACGATCCCCGGAGGGAGCGTCGTTGCTCATGGTTTAATTCAGGGTATGCGGCGTCATCCGCTTCGCCCCGCAGGGGAAAAAACCAGTTCAGTGCATCGGAGATGTTCCGGCTGCCTGCAGGGGATGCGCCAATCAGCGCCTCCGGATGCCCGCATGAGAGGGGCACCAATCAGCGCCTCCGGATGCCCGCAGGTAAAGGGCCGCGAGACATCCTGCCGGCTGTCTGCAGGTTACACTGCCTGTTCCACTGCCCAGACAAAGGCCCTGATGCCAACCTCTTTGTTGATGGCGTCAATGCGCTGAACTGCTTCGAGAAGCAGGGCAACCTTTTCCTCTTCAACAAAAGTGAGGGTCACACCGTTGATCTCGGGCCAGGTGTGGGTGCCGAGGTGGGGCACGCCTGTAACTGACCCGACACCTTCGACGTTATCCCACTGTGTATAGCCCCTGATGCCGAAGTGTTCGAGCGTGTACTCGACCTTCTCTGTCAGGGCGAGGTTATAAATTATCATTACTGCTTTCATGACTTTCCGTTTTCGTGGTTTTCCTTAATCTCTTCGAGGAACTTCATGTCCCTGAATGCCACCTTGTGTTTTTTATCCCTTTCG
>DAIDJT010000099.1 GCA_027451265.1 Bacteroidales bacterium
GGTCATTATTGCCCTCGTTGAGTTAAAGTCGCTGAGAATTGATTTTTCTGCACTTCTCTCACCCTCGGCAGGAAATACTCAATTCTGGAAACATAATTTAAAACATATTTTGCCAAGGATACTTTTAATTATCTTCATCCGCGTGAATGGTTAAGATCAATTTTTTTCCTGAACCAAGGAGTAACAACTGACATATGGTAAAAAGCAAATTCTCACTTGCCATGCACTGGCAGATTCTGATCATGCTGGCACTCGGCGGGCTGTTCGGTTATTTCTTCCCTCACCTGACAAAGTACACGAACTGGATGGGCGACATATTCCTGAGGGGTCTCAACATGGTTATCGTACCGCTTATTTTCTGTTCCATCATGACCGGTGTGGCCAGTGTGGGAACTGCTGAGAATCTGGGAAGGCTTGGATTGAAAACGATGGGATACTATATATTTTCAACCCTGCTGGCAATAATAACCGGGTTGGCCCTGGTTCAGCTGATAAAGCCCGGTGTTGGCGCAGACCTGGGATTACAGGTTCCGGTGGAGGAAATTTCAACAGGGAAGGAAAGGTTCGGGCAGGTGCTTCTCAACATTGTTCCGGTAAATATCATCAGGGCGATGTCAGAAGGGAACATGCTGTCAATCATCTTTTTTGCCATCCTCGCCGGTTTCTTCGTGACCCGTGTGGGTGAGAAATCCCGTGTTCTTCTTGTTGATGTGGTGAACTCAATACTCGATGTGATCATGAAGATCACCCTGTTCGTAATCAAGTTCACCCCCCTGGGTGTATTCAGCATAATTGCAAAAGTTCTCTCGCAGCAGATAAACAGTGGCAACCAGGTAGGCGAAATCATCGGAAGCATGGGAATTTATTTCCTGACCGTGCTTCTCGGGCTGGTGATACAGGGCTTCATAACCCTTCCATTGATGGTTAGATTTCTTGGCAGGGCAAATCCGGTAAAGCATATGAAGAACATGTCTACCGTGCTGCTGACAGCCTTCTCCACATCATCATCCAATGCCACTTTGCCTGTGACCATGGAGGCCGTTGAGACAAAGGACGGGGTATCGAACAAGATCACCAGCTTCACGATTCCGCTTGGTGCGACGATAAACATGAACGGTACCGCCCTGTACGAGTGTGTGGCAGTGATTTTTATCGCCCAGGCTTACGGGATTGACCTGAGCCTGGGGCAGCAGGTTGTGGTTATATTCACAGCCCTTCTGGCAGCCATCGGCTCGGCAGGGATCCCGATGGCCGGACTTGTAATGATGGCTGTGGTTCTCAATGCAGTTGGCCTGCCGCTTGAAGGGATCGGCCTGATACTTGCGGTCGACCGTATTCTTGATATGTTCCGCACCGCCATCAATGTCTACGGTGACACCTGCGGTGCGGTCATTATTGCCAAATCAGAAGGAGAAAAACTCCTGATATAGTGTAAACTGTCTATAGTCTGAGGTCTGAAGTCTGAAGTCTGAAGTCTGAGGTCTGAGGTCTGAAGTCAGGAGTCAACAAACTGCAGTTTGTCATGTTTAACTGATTGATTGACCTACTGTTGTCTGATGCGGACCGCAGGATATTTTTTCATCCGCAGCTTCCGCCGCAACCGCTGCTCTTGCTCCCGCATGTTGAGCAGCCACCGGATGACGGTCCCATCAGCTCTTCAGGAGTTGCTTCCCGCACCCCTACCACCTTCCCGGTAAAATGAAGGTCAGTACCTGCCAGCGGATGGTTGAAATCCATCTTCACAAACGCATCGCCAATTTCCACAACCACACCGTTCATCCTGTTTCCATGGGAATCCATCATCGGGACAGTGTTACCCACATAGCATATCTCGCTTCTCAGAACACCTTCATCCTCAAATATATTCCTCGGCAGACTTATGACCATTTCTTCGCGGATTTCACCGTATGCATCAGCAGCAGCAAGGCTGAAATCAAATACTGACCCTGCTTCCAGTCCTTCCAGGTTTGCCTCGAATGCCGGGAGAAGTCGCCCGGCCCCGAAGACAAATGAAAGCGGTGCCGACTCCTCAACAGTCTCAATTATCCTTTCATCGTTACCCGCCTCATGAAGGGTATATGTCAGTGAAGTAAATTTGTTGTTTTCAATTTTCATAACTACTTGATCTGATTTATATTCATCTAAATTATATCAATTAAAAATAAAACTCCACCCTGATCTCCGGAGTATCATATATTCCGTATTCATTTCCAGTAACGCTCCAGAGAAAACTAAGGTTCATGCTCGACTTTTTACCGGTGGGTTGGGAAATTCCTGCCCCTGCCAGGAAGCTTCCATAGAGGAACCGTCCATCACTTTCAGGGTTGTTCATGAAAAAGGCGCGCTGAAGACTTAGCAGTTCATACTCACCATTTACAAAAATTCCCATATTCAAGCCAATGGGGATGATGTTGTTAAGATCCTGCACAACTGTCAGTTGAAGCATGGTTCTGCCACCGTAGATGGCCGTCCTGCCAAAGGGATCCTTGTAGTACTGAAATGAGGGTCCTGCCCCCACTGCAATCCTTGGAAGCAGCCAGATGCCTGCCAGGGGAGCCACCTCGATGTTGGTCACGGTTCCGAACTGCAGTCCGAACGATCCCCCGAAAAAGAGCCGCTGTTTAACAGGAGGCCTCCCCTGTGCCGCATTCTCTGTAACGGGAACCTGTCCGGCTGCTGCAGCTGCCATTGCAAGGCAGAAAGCCAACGCCAGTATCTTTTTCATTGATGCAGTATCCTCATTTTGAGGCTACAAATAAAATCAAAATTAAGTACATTTACGGTAGTTCTGCCCGGCAAAAACAGCTGGCCGCAATTATAACACTGACAGTAAGATGATTATAGTAATAACAGGGGCATCTTCGGGTATAGGTCGCGAGACAGCCATCAGGCTCTCGGAGAATCAGGAGAACAAAATTTACGCAATAGCCCGCAACAGGAAAGCGCTCATTACCCTTTCAGAGGCCGCAGGAAACAAAAATATAATCCCTGTGGCAATGGACATAGCCTCCGGACGATCATCGCTCAGCGAGCTCAGAAATCGGCTTGAAAAGGAAGGAGGAAGGGTGGACATCCTGATAAACAATGCAGGACATCTTGTTAACAAGCCCTTTGAGGATCACACCGAAGCTGACATAACAGAATCAGTTTCCGTCAATTTCACCGCAGCTGCCAGGCTTATGGCGGAGCTGCTGCCGCTGATGGCCAGCGGATCGCATGTTGTCAATATAGGCAGCATGGGCGGATTCCAGGGGAGCCTTAAGTTTCCGGGACTGGCCTGGTACAGTGCAACCAAGGGTGCCCTGGCCGTGCTGACGGAGTGTCTTGCTGCAGAGTATGCAGAGCGGGGTATTTCATTCAACTGTCTCTGTCCCGGTGCTGTGCAAACCGAGATGTTCCAGAAAGCGTTTCCGGGATTTAGCGCACCTGTATCGCCTGCTGACATGGCCGCCTTCATTGCTGATTTCGCAGTAAACGGCAACAGGTTTTTCAACGGGAAGATACTGCCGGTGGCGGTGTCAGTTCCTTAGGCAATAGGCAGTAGTGAATTAGCTGTAAATCATTTGGTAACCATAAATATTGTCAACACTTGCCTAATGGCTCTTGGCTCTTGCCTACAGCCTATCCCTGGTATTCCTTTACGGAAATATGTCCAGTGATTGCAAGGTACCCGTTAAAAGCCAGCGCCTTAAGCTCGTCTTCTCCGGGATAGACAAATATGGGGGCAAGGTGCCTCACCCTGTGGCTGACCCTCTCCACATGCGCACTGTCATATGCAAGACCTCCTGTAAGTATTATGCAATCGACCTCTCCTGCAAGGACAGCTGACATCGCTCCTATCTCCCTGGAAGTCTGATAACTGCATCCTTCAACAATAAGTGCGGCACGTGTATCGCCATCAACGGCCCGTTTTGTTGCCTCCTGGAAGCTGTTGGTTCCCAGGTAGGCTACTATACCTCCCTTTCCGGCCAGCATAGACGTCACTTCGGACAGTTTGTATTTTCCGCTGAAGCATAGCTCGGCAAGCTGCAAAGCCGGCAGTCCGCCACTGCGCTCAGGCGAATACGGGCCGTCGCCATTGAGAGCATTGTTGACATCTATCACCCTGCCGCGACGGTGTGCCCCCACACTGATGCCTCCGCCCATATGGGCTACAATCAGATTTAGGTCCTCATATTCCTTCCCGACAGAAGCTGCATAAATCCTGGCGACCGCTTTCTGGTTCAGCGCATGGAAGATTGATCTCCTGCTTATCAGCGGGTGCCCTGATAACCTGGCCACCGCCTCAAGCTCGTCAACAACCACAGGGTCAACTATATATGCCCTGGCGCCGGGAATCTGCCCCACAACCATGTCAGCCAGCAGGGCTCCGAGGTTGCTTGCATGCTCTCCGTTAACCGCTTCAGAAAGATGCTTCCTCATCAGGTCATTTACCTCGTAGATACCTGATTCAATCGGATTTACGAGTCCTCCCCTCCCAACGACGGCAGCTATTTCCTTCAGGTCGGCCTTCTCTTCCTTCAGGGCTTCCATTATCACACCGTACCTGAACGGCAACTGGTCAGTTATTGTGGTGAATCCTTCAAGCTCTTCAGCGCTGTGTCTCAGAGTCTTCTCCATGAGTCTGTCATTCCCCTCATAGAGAGCAAACTTGGTACTTGTTGAGCCCGGATTTATGGCCAGTATAAGCTTTTTCTTCATCTTGATCATTATTTCTGAGAGGCCATCAGGCATGAGAGGGCCACGCAATAGTATTTTGAAAGCTCACTTTCGCTTCTTGACATCACCACAACCGGTTTTACGGTGCCGCAGATCATTCCGGCCAGTTCGCCTCCCCCGAAGAGCATGAGTCCCTTGTAGAACGGGTTACATGCCTCCAGTGAGGGGAAGAGCAGTATATCAGCATCGCCGTCCAGAGGTGTATCCACTCCCTTTATCCTGACACTTTCCGGGTCACAGGCCAGAAAAAGGTCAACCGGGCCATCCATTATGCAGCCGGGTATCTGACCATTCTCTGCCATCCTGCACATGACGGAGTAATCAAGGGTATTCGGAAAATGATCGCTCACCTTCTCTGACGCTGCTATCAGCGCCACACGTGGTTTCTCAATGCCAAACCGGTGTGCCATGTCAACGGCATAGCGGGCCATAGCAACTTTCTGACCAAGGTCAGGAAACGGGATCACCGCAGTATCAGTGAGAAACAACAACTTATGATATGCGGGAACCTCCACGGCGCATACATAGCTCATCACTGCACCGGGAGGAAGGAGTCCTTTCTCCTTATCCATCACGGCCCTGAGGAATTTGTCAGTGCCAACAAGGCCTTTCATGACTATATCGGCCTCGCCTGAGCGGGTCATGGATACAGCCATTTCTGCCGAACTCTTTTCGTCAGCTGATTCCACCAGCTTAAAACGTCCCGGATCAGCCCCGGACTCACTGCAGGCAGCAAGAATCTGTTCACGGCGGCCAATCATTATTGCCTCGGCAAATCCTTCAGCAACAGCTCTTTTAAGTGATCCGACGGTATTCGGGTCCTGTGCCCAGGCAACAGCTATTCGCTTTTTTACACCTGACAACCTTACGGTGTCAGCCATCTGCCTGAGACTGGTAATCATATCAATCCTGTCCTGAAATTGCAGCTGCCAGGACTATGCTGTCATACTTTGCCTGGTCAGAGTCGCTTCTTGAGGTAAGGACTATCGGTGCTATGGCACCCAGGATCACCGCTGCCACACCCGCATGGGCAAAGAAGACCAGCGACTTATAGAGGACGTTACCAACCTCAATATCAGGCATCAGCAACAGGTCGGTATCGCCTGCCACATCACTTCTTATACCCTTGTGTATGGCACTTTCGAGGCTGATTGCATTGTCGAAGGCGAGTGGTCCGTCGATGAGGCAGTTTCTGATCTGGTCACGCTGGTTCATCTTTGAGAGCAATGCCGCATCCAGTGTAGCCTGCATGTTTTCGCTCACCATCTCAACTGCTCCGAGTACGGCCACCTTAGGCATTTCCACCCCCAGCCTGTTAAGGCATGCCACCGAGTTGTTCACAATGGCTATCTTGTCCTGAAGGTTGGGCGCAATATTCATCGCGACGTCCGTGACGGCAATGAGCTTGTGATAGGCGGCCACCTCAAAAATAGCAAAATGAGAGAGCAGTGAGCCGGATCTGAGACCCCACTCCTTGTTCAGGACTGCCTTGAGCAGGTTGGATGTACCTACCTTGCCTTTCATGAGTATGTCTGCCTGATTGCTGCGCACCATCCTGACAGATATCTCGATAGCCATCTCTGAATCAGGCTCATGCACCACCCTGATACCAGTAAGGTCAAAGTTGTTCTTTGCGGCTATACTATGAATAGCATCCCTGTCACCGACAAGAATAGGCTCAATGAAGCCATCGCGGGCAGCCATCAGGACAGAGGACAGCGAATTGTGATCCTGCGCTGCTGCCAGCACCAGCCGTCTGGCAGGCTTGTCAACAAGCAGTTGTTTGAGTTCGGAAAGGTGCTTATAAGCCATTGTGCAGTGTGTTTAATGAGTCTGCTTATCGACAATTGCCTGGGTATCGGATGCAATCACCAGTTCCTCGTCCGTGGTTACAACCATTACCTTCACTTTTGAGGAAGGTTTGGAAATAACCAGGTCCTTGCCCTTAACACCATGGTTAACCTCGGTGTCAATCTCAATCCCCATGCATTCCATACCGGTGCAGATCATTTTCCTTGCATTGAAGTCGTTTTCGCCGACTCCGGCAGTAAAGATGAGCAGGTCAAGTCCGTTCATCGCGGCAACATATGCTCCGATGAATTTCTTGATCTTGTATGCATACATGTTTAGTGCAAGCAGGGCTTTCGGGTTACCTTCATTGGCAGCTGTCTCAAGATCACGCATGTCTGATGAAAGTTGGGAGATGCCCGCCACACCGCTTTTCTTGTTGATCATATTGTTGACCCCGCTGACGCTAAGCTCCTCTTTATCAGCAAGATACAGCAACACACCAGGGTCGATCTCACCGGTACGGGTTCCCATTATCAGCCCGTCAACCGGGGTGAAGCCCATTGAGGTATCAATTGATTTGCCGTTCTCAATGGCGGTTATTGAGGCGCCGTTGCCAAGGTGGCAGGTGATTATCTTTGATTTGTACATGTCCATGTTCAGCATCCTGCATGCCTTTTCAGCAACAAACCTGTGGCTGGTACCGTGGAAACCGTATTTGCGGATGCGGTATTTCTCATAATACTCGTAAGGAATTGCATACATGAATGCATAATCCGGCATTGTCTGGTGGAATGAGGTGTCAAAGACCGCAACCTGGGGTATTCCCGGCAGCAACTTCTCGCATGAAAGGATCCCCTTGAGGTGAGCCGGGTTATGCAGGGGTGCAAGCTCGGCGCACTTTTCTATATCGCGCTTGACGTCATTGTCTATAAGGACGGATTCCTTGAAGTTTTCGCCACCGTGCGCAACGCGGTGACCCACCGCCTTTATCTCCGAAATGCTCTTTATAACGCCGTGAACGGGGTTGACGAGAGCTTCCATAACCATGTTGATGCCAATAGTATGATCAGGTATGTCAAGGATCACCTTGTAGGGATCCTTGCCTGTCGGCTTGTGCGTGAGTATGCCGTCGGTCAGACCGATTCTTTCAATCAGTCCCTTCGCCAGTACCCTGGCGCTGGCCTGCATGTCGAACAGCTGATACTTGATGGAAGAGCTGCCGCAGTTCAATACGAGAATGTTCATGATTCGATTATGATTATTTTGTTAAGCCGGCTGACTGGTTGGCGGTAATGGCGACTACGTTGATTATGTCACTGACTGAACAGCCTCTTGAGAGGTCGTTGATTGGCGATGCCATGCCCTGCAGCACCGGGCCTATGGCCTGTGCATGGGCAAGTCTTTCCACGAGCTTGTATGCAATGTTTCCGCACTCAAGGTTGGGGAAGACCAGGACATTGGCCTTTCCTGCGATCTTGCTGCCCGGGGCCTTCTTCTGGCCTATTGCCTCTATCAGGGCCGCATCTGCCTGAAGTTCACCCTCGAACATAAACTCGGGAGCCATTTCCTTCGCCATTCTTGTGGCGCTCACCACCTTGTCAACAAGCGGGTGTTTTGCGCTTCCCATTGTCGAAAAGCTCAGCAGGGCGACCTTGGGTTCCACCCCAACGATTGTTTTTGTTGTACGGGCGGTTGCCACTGCTATCTCTGCAAGTTCCTTGTCCGTAGGGTCAGGATGGACTGCACCGTCAGCGAAAACGATTATGCCGTCTGCGCCGAACTCCTTGTCTTTCAGTATCATTATGAATGCGCCCGAAACCACCGAAATGCCCGGTGCTGTCTTCACAATCTGAAATGCCGGTCTCAGCACATCGCCGGTGGTGTTCCTGGCTCCCGCCACTTCACCGTCGGCATCACCACACTTGATCATCATCACACCCAGGTAAAGCGGGTCCTCTATTAGCCTGGAAGCTTCTTCAACTGTGAGTCCCTTGCTCTTGCGGAGCTCCACCATTGTGTCAATGTAATGTTTCTTCCCGGGATGGTCAAGAGGGTTAATTATGATCGCCTTACCAATATTCTTCAGACCAAACGAGGCTGCCATGGCATTTATCTCCGCAGGGTTTCCGAGCAGGGTGATTCGCGCTATACCCTCAGCCAGCACTGCATCTGCTGCTTTAAGGGTCCTCTCCTCGGTTCCTTCGGGCAATACAATCATTTTGTTGTGCCGCCTGGCATTCATTTTGATCTGTTCAAGCAATTCCATTGTATATCAGTAATTTAGTTTGAGAAAGTTGTCGGGATAAAATTACTAAAAAAGTGTATTCAGACAATAATCAACTACATGATTATAGTCAGTATTTTCAAATTTTAGCCATTTTTTTTCGAAAATCCGGTCAGGGCTCAGCCGGGAAGGCTCCAATTCCCTATTTTTGAAACCGTATTTGTGCAGATGAAGGAGAATATTGCAGCCAC
>DAIDJT010000100.1 GCA_027451265.1 Bacteroidales bacterium
AAATGGAGGACAAATATGAAACTGAACAAAAGCGTAGAGATCAGGGAACTGCCAAAGATGACCCTTGCCTATATCAGGCACATCGGCCCGTACAAGGGTGACGACCAGCTTTTCCAAAACCTGTGGAACAGGCTGTTTGCCTGGGCCGGCCCCCGGGGGCTCATCGGGGGCCGGGACTTCAGGTCACTGGTGATTTATCATGATGATCCGAATGTAACCATCGAGGACAAGCTCAGGATGAGCGTCTGCATCACGGTACCGCCGGAGACGAAGGTAGACGGGGAGATTGGCAGGATGGAGCTGGAAGCTGCCAGGTACGTCATCGCCCGGTTTGAGGTAAATGCTCAGCAGTTCCAGGAGGCATGGGACTGGCTCTACGGCGAGTGGTTTCCCGCAAGCGGGTACCAGCCCGACGAGAAGCTCTGCTTCGAGATGTACCCGGAAGAACCCAGAGACGGAAAGTTCGTGGTTGACATATGCGTCCCGGTGAAGCCGATGTGAATCTGACCCTGGTCCTGGTGCATCATTTCAGTTCCGCCCGGGTCAGATATGAATCTGATCCGGGCCCTGATGCATCATTTCAGTTCTGCCAAGGTCATTTGAAAGGAGCTGGTTCATATGCTGTGACATCAGTACATCTTGTTTATCAAAAATTACTGTAATCAGAGATTGATCCAAAATTCGAAGCATAATTAAACAGATCGGTATGAAAAAATCACTTCTTCTCGTGGCAACCCTCCTGCTGGCAGTGGTTGCTGAGGCGCAGGTAAAACATATAATCACATCTGACGGTGTCGACCTTTACGTGAATGTCAGAGGTGAAGGGACACCCTGTCTTTATCTTCACGGCGGCCCGGGAAGCGGGTCATACTGGCTGGAGAAATTCGCCGGTGACTCGCTTGAAAAACATTTCCGGATGATCTATCTCGACCAGCGCGGGGTTGGCCGCTCTTCAAGCCCCGCTGATGGTAACTTCTCTATGGAAAGAATGGTACAGGACTTCGAGGAGGTCAGGGAGGCCCTTGGCATAAAACAGTGGATCACCCTGGGCCATTCATTCGGCGGGCTGCTGCAGATGGGTTATGCACTCCGGCACCCCGCTGCGGTTGAAGGCATGATAATGATAAACTGCTCACTGAACATGGGGCTGAACTACCGGGCAAGCTGGTGCCCCAGGGCCTGTGAATTCCTTGGCATCACTGACAGGAGCTACTTCGAAGATGAATCCGTACCGCTCTACACCCGCTGGGACAGCCTGATCACTGTCCTGAACAGTAAGGACCTGATGTGGAAGATGGGTTTCGCTTCTCGCGAAGAGATGGATCGTCTGAATGCTACGTACGGCGAGCTGTCGTCATGGAACGGTGATTTCAGCGAGGTGGCCATGAAGATGGATGATTACATCACGGACTTCACGAAAGCCTCTGCGAAGGTAAACATACCTGTGCTCTTCATCTATGGCACCAGGGACCTGATGATCGGGCCGGAGCACTACAAAACGGCACAGTTCCCCGAGATGATGCTTGTCGGCATTGATGCCGTACATATGCCATTCTTCAGCGACAATGCAGATATAATGTCGGCAATCAATACCTTCCGTAAGAAATACGGGCTGTAGAAGCCGGGAAAGTCATGATGATTTTCGTAAATTGCTGTCACGTTTTGAATAACACCGGGCATGATCCGGCATTGCACCGCAACAGCCTGGCTCTGCATATTAAGAAACATTATCAAACAGAGAACCATGAAAGGAAAAATTCTGACAATGATGGTCACAGCGCTGATAACGGTAATCCTCATTGCAGTGACAGTTTATTTTTTGTTTGGTTTCAATTCCAGGCCTAAAAAAGTTATGACAGTGAATTCACCGCAGGGGTCATATGAAGCTTATGTGATAGAAAATCCTTCGATAGACCCGCCCAACCAGGGACTGTACATCTCGAAGACCGGGACCGGTGAGTTCCGGCTTGTTTCAAACCTGCCGGAAGATATTGAGTCGGCACAAAAAATTTACTGGACAGAAGACGGCACCAGGGCAATATTCGTAACAGACTGGCATCTTTTTATAACTGATGTGCAGAACTTCAGCACGAGGAAGATAAGCCTGAATCCGGACTGGTGGACATGGCAACAGGGAAAGAAAACGTTCTCAAGTTCAGGTACTTCGGTGGTCATGGAGCAGATGGAGTTTATCGGGTCTGACAGTCTCAGGTACAGGACGAACCTGATGACTCAGCCGGCGGTGGTCTCACTGACTGATCTCTGATAAAACATTCCCTGCCTGTTTCTGTCATCCCCCGGCATTATCCGCCCAGATATCTTCCTTGTTCTGTCCCGTTTTGCCATCAAGGCAGATCCGGGCTGCAATGGCTGGCTTCGCCAACGGCACAGATCCGGGCCGCCATGCCTGGCTTCGCCAACGGTGCAGATCAGGGCCGCAATGGCTGGCTTCGCCAACGGCGCAGACCCGGGTCAAAAAAGCCCCTTTTTTATTTGACTTTGCCCCCATGCAGGGTGTAACTTTGCTATGGATCTCAATTATTTGCGGAAAGAACACAGGGATCGGCCGGTCACCGGCACCCTGATTGAATTGAAACAAATCATGACAGGGATATGAAACGTTCAGCATTGATATTGCTTCTGGCCTGGGGTGCTGCTTCCGTCAATGCCCAGTTCGGAGAAAAAAATGCGATCTACGGGGCTAACGAGTTCAACATGGGTGGCTACGCAGGCGTGGATATCAGCTTCAATTATGTTTATGACACCAGGTTAGCAGTCAGAATAGGATTCAGCGGCAATACAAGGATTGCCAAAACACTCCCGTCAGACTACTCACCGGGAGTGGTTGGAATCCTGACACTGGGAGCAAACACGCCACGTGACAATTACCAGAGTATACACCTTACCTTCGGATATATCCAGAAACTCAGCAGCTCCGGAATCGCCAGGGTAAACCTGTCAATCGGATTGGGTTATGCAATGACAAAGGTGCCGTATAACTGGCAGAGAATTGATGGATTCCTGGTCGAGAATTATACATGGGATTACATGCGTGATAATTCTATGAGTTTTGTTTTGAATCCGAAGTTTGAATTCCCTTTCAGCAGGTACTGGGGACTGTCAATCTCACCTATGGTTGAGTTTTATAAGGGCGGAACATTCTTTGTGGTAGGTATCGGCCACATATTCGGACTTCTGAGAGGGAGCACCACGCCTGAAGCAGTGCCGTCCGCGGAACCGGTGGAATAGCCTGCCGGGAAACCTGCGCAGCGGCGGGAATAACTCATTAAAGTTGACTGAATGATTGCAGTATTTGATAAATCTGCCCTGGAAAATCTTTCAGGGCGAGGATATTCTTTTTTTGAGTTATTTTACGTCTCATACCTACTGAATCCAGTAAATCCGGGGCTAAGGATTCACTGCAATGGAACAGAGAGATTACCTGCTTCGCGAGATTGAAAAGATCGGAGCCATCATAAGGGCTATCCGGCAAAGGCTCTTTGGCGGAGCGGATGAAATTGCCATAACAGTGGATAACCAGGCCGAGGCGCTGAAGGAGATGATGCTGAGCGAAGCATTCATTGACCTCGATGAGCTTCTGGCAATGGACGCCGCAGCCACTGATGAATACCTTGCCGGCCAGAACGGATTCAACACGGAGAACATCGAGCTGCTCGCCGGAACCCTGGCCGATATCGGTTTGAACACCTCACAGCCGGCCTCATTTGTCATGCTTGAGAAGGCGCTGCAGCTCTACAGGATCTGCAGTCTTCGCGACAGGACATACTCGTTTGAAAGGGAAGCTGCAATCAGTCAGATCATGGAAACACTCAGAGCCGGCTGACAGCCAGGCAAAACGCAACCATTGACTGAGCAGCCGCATCATTATGAAAAGAACAATTATGAAACCTGTGGTCATTTTTATCCTCTGCACTTTTCTTTGCATCGGATGTGGCAAGGATAACTTTGACGTCAATAATCCTGATGTCACGGAGTTTGTCCGGCAACTTGAAAATGGCACATATGACCAGTTTGAGTATACTGAAGACGGAGAGAGGCTATGGGCAAAGATGCCTGCCTTTCAGAAAAAGGATATTCCTGCCCTGATAAGCATGGCAAAAGAGACAGTCCTGGTGTCACCCTGTGACCACTTCCCTGTGAACCCGGTTTCTTCGATGTTTCCGTACAGGGTTGTTGACGGAAAGGCGTGCATCATGCTGGGTGAGTACCTCCTCTGGTGTGCCGAGGCAGTCATTGAAGGAAGGGGCTTCGCCTCGCTGAACCCGGTGCTGTGCAACATTAACTATTCCAATGACCGGCGCCTCGATGCTGTTGAAATTATGGCCGTCAGGGAGATCTACCAGCAGTGGTGGAACGAATACGGTCACCTGGCTGACCCGCAGAAACTGCCTCTGGAAGGCACCGTTTACCACTGGCGATAGTAAGACATTTTACATTAAAATGATTAAGTATCACAAGACTGCAAAAGGCATATCCATTGCCGAGATCCTGCCAGGGTCAGAGACAATCGGCACCACGGGAGACCTTCTTGATATCCTGGCCGATGCCGGTTATAACGGCAGCACCAGACTGATAATCCATTCCGCAACACTGAGCAGTGACTTCTTTGACCTCAGGACAGGTCTCGCCGGTGAGATACTTCAGAAATTTTCAAATTACCGGATGAAGCTTGCTATTATCGGTGACTTCACGGAAGTGAAGAGCAAGGCTCTGCGTGATTTCATCCGTGAGAGCAACACCCTCGGAACGATAAACTTTGTAGGAACGGCTGAGGAAGCCATTGCCAGGCTTGACAGGTAAGAATGGAATCGTCCTCTGTTTCCGGTTTGCTGATTGTTGCCCTCCCGGCACCGCCGGTCTCCATTGCATTCCCGGTACTCGCAGTCTTTGTTGCCTTCCCGGCACCGCCGGTCTCCGTTGTCTTCCCGGCGCCCCAGGTCTTTGTTGCCTTCCCGGCACCCCAGGTCTTTGTTGCCTTCCCGGCACCGCCGGTCTCCCCCGCTCCAGGCAACCGCGCTGTTCACAATGCCCGATGTGAGTACCAGATGTCAGGGAAATTAGTATCTTAAGCCACGGAACAGGTCCATAAACAGATAATCCAATGAATGAGGCTGAAGCAGTTCATAAAGAGGAATACTGCATAAGAGACATCGGGATGGTAAAGGCACTGTGGAGCAAAACCTATAACACCGATGGCAAGCCCGACTGGTCACACATACTGCCTTACTACCACACGGACATTAAATTCAGGGATTCTGTGCAGGAATTGCACGGGATAGACAATTTTGTGGCAATGACCCGGCGGCTTGCCCAGCGGTCAAAGGATCTGAAAATGAGTATTGTCAATGCGGCCAGTGAGGGAAATGTTTTTTTCCTCGAATGGGAGATGACAATCAAATTCAGGAAGAATCCAAGCTCCATCATTTACGGTGCCAGCCGGGTGACAATTAATGAAGAGGGAAAAATCATTGAACAGAGGGATTATTATGACCTGTGGGGAGATATCTTTGACAACATCCCCAGGTTCGGGAAGGCTTACAGGAGGTTCATGATCAAGAAATTTGGCTGATTGATAGTCTATGGCGGGAAAATCAAAATTCCTCAGGTACTTTAAGGAATACCGGTGGTCAGATATTGCTGCAATGATCCGGAACAACCGTGCAGAGCCTGAAATATGCCACAATGACTTTACCGGCAGACTGGTTGTCATTACGGGTGCAACCTCGGGAATTGGCTATGTTACGGCCAGAAAATACGCATCCCGCGGTGCTGACCTGTTATGCATCAACCGGAACAGGGAGAAATCTGAAACCCTCCGGCAGGAGATCGAAAAGGAATACGGTGTACAGTGCGGGTACAGGATTGCCGACCTGGCGATAATGGCTGATATATACCGTGTTGCAGGCGATCTTGCAGCAATGGAAAGACCGGTTGATGTGTTGATTCATAACGCAGGGGTATACATGACCCGGCGCGAGCTTACTCCTGACGGATTCGAAAAAGTATTCGTGGTACAGTACCTGGCTTCATTCATCATTAATTATTTACTGATGGATAAGCTGAAATCGCAGCCCCGCTGCCGGATCATACTGGTAAACTCCGAGGGGCACCGGTTTGCTGCATGGGGACTGCATCCGGATGATCTGAACTGGGAGAAGAGACGTTATACCGGACTGGGCAGCTACGGATCGGCCAAGCTGGCACAGCTCCTCTCAATGCTTATCTTTGATGAACAGTTTAAAGGTACCGGGGTAACCGTCAATGCAATGCATCCGGGAGCAGTGAAGACAGAGACAGGACAGGATAACGGACCTGTCTACAAGTGGTTTAAAAGGAACTTCATTGACAAAACCCTGAAATCGCCTGAAATGTCCGCCGAAGCACTCTTCTGGCTGGGTGCTTCCGGGAAGGTGGAAGGAGTATCCGGGAAGTTCTTTAACCTTACTGCAATGGAAAACCCGGCCCCGCCTGCCCTTGATATGGAGGTCGCACGCGAACTGTGGCAGATAAGCCTGGAATACAGCGGACTGAAACAATAATGATCAGAGACAGACAGAATCCCCTTTCATTTATACCCGTAAGAAATGAATACAATGACTGATAATAAGTACAATACAATCATTGTCGGAGGAGGAATAGCAGGACTTACTGCCGCGGCATACCTGTCGGGGGGCGGGAGGAAGACACTCCTCATTGAAAAGAACAGTGAATGTGGTGGGCTTGTCAATTCCTTCAGCCGTGACGGGTTCGTTTTTGATGCAGGTGTACGCGCCCTGGAAGATGCCGGCATTATCAGGCCAATGCTCACCGAACTGGGCATCAGCCTTAAGATTGTTAAGAGCCCTGTAACCATAGGAATAGGAAATAATATCCTCAATATTGAAAACCTTGGCAGCCTCGACCGGTACGGTGATCTCCTGAAAAAAATCTACCCGGCAAGCAGCGGAGAGATAGATGAACTGATACGTGTCATCCGCAGGGTGATGAAGGATATGGATGTGCTCTATGGCGTTGAGAACCCGGTATTCAAGGATCTGAAACATGACAGGGAGTTCCTGTTTAAAAAACTGCTTCCGTGGCTGCCGAAATTCCTCTTTACTGTCGGCCGCATCAACCGCATGAATCAGCCTGTTGAAGGTTACCTTGAAAAAATCATCAGTGACCCTTCGCTCCGCGATATCATCTCCCAGCATTTCTTTAGGAACACCCCTGTCTTCTTTGCCCTCAGCTACTTCTCACTTTACCTCGATTATTTCTACCCTGCCGGCGGCGTGGGGAAACTGGCTGAAGCACTGGTAAGCAAAATCTCTGAACGGGGAGGCGAAATCAGGCTGGAAACACTGATCACATCTGTCAGAGCCGGTGAAAAAACACTGGTTGACAAGGCAGGGGAAGAATATATATATGACACCCTCATATGGGCTGCCGACCTGAAAGCTTTCTACAGGCTTACTGATACTGAAGGCCTGTCACCAGGAATACGCACCCGCTTCTCATTGGCCAGGGAAAAAATGCTTCAACGCCGCGGCGGCGACTCGGTATTTACTCTCTTCATGCAGGTGGACGAACCACCGGAGACTTTCCGTAAGGTGGCCAATGGTCATTTCTTTTACACCCCCCTTAAGGAAGGATTGGGCCGCACCCACAGGGAGGAACTCGATGCTCTCCTCTCCGGCCCGGGGATCCATGACAGGCAACAGGTTCTCGGATGGCTTGACAGGTTCACTACCCTGAACACATATGAGATCTCAATTCCCGCCCTGAAGGATCCGTCACTGGTTCCGGCAGGAAAAACGGGATTGATAATCAGCTTCCTTACAGAGTTTGATCTTTTTAGGGCAGTTCAGAATGATGGCTGGTATGAGGAGTTTGTCAGGGAGGTTGAGAACCGTGTCATTAAGGTAATCTCCGGTAGTGTATATCCCTGGCTGAAGGAGACGATAATCACCCGCTTCAGTTTCACACCCCTGAGTATTGAAAACAGGATTGCAAGTTCAGAGGGGGCCATCACCGGGTGGTCATTCCGTGATCCGGTGCCCGTAGTGAACAGGATACAGGTTGCTGACAGATCTGTTGTGACACCGATACCTGGTGTCTACCAGGCAGGCCAGTGGGCTTACAGTCCCGCCGGCGTGCCAATGTCGATCCTCACCGGCAAACTGGCGGCTGACAAGGTCCTGAAACGCAAATAATAATGAACAGAAAAAGATTATCCCGTTTATTGTGGCTTCAAGCTCCTCAGGACGGTACATGAATTTGCCCTCCCCTGTTCGCGGCTGAGCATGACGCCAGGGTAAGGCATACAGTGATGGCAGACCATTTGTTCATCCGTTTCATATCTCCTCAGAATCTGTACGGGATTAAAGTTAAGCGAACCATAATTATCGCTAATAAGAATTTACAGTCTCCGGTAATTCATAAATTTGTTTGTAAGATAACCCTAAATAAAAACAATCCTGCCATGAAACCGATCCTGTCCTGCTGCTCTTCTCTCCTGCTGACCCTCTTCATCGCCGGCTGCCAGTCTGTATCACAGAAAGACTATTCTCCCGAAACGCTTGAGAGAATAAAACAGGTAGAAAACAATCTGGGTGACTGGGTAAAGACTCAGAATGATACCGCCTGGAATCTGACGGAGAGGATGAAACACCACAACATAACCGGTGTCAGCATCACGGTGATACGCAACAACCAGATTGAATGGGCAAAAGGATACGGCTGGGCCGATGCCGCTGAAAAGCGCCCGGTTACGGAGAAAACACTGTTCCAGGCAGCATCAATCAGCAAGTCACTCAATGGTGTGGGTGTTATGAAACTTGTGCAGGACGGGAGACTTGATCTCCAAACCGATGTAAATCAGTATCTTAAATCGTGGAAATTTCCCTATGACAGTATCTCCAAAGGCAAGCCGGTAACCCTAGCCGCACTACTTAG
>DAIDJT010000101.1:0-268 GCA_027451265.1 Bacteroidales bacterium
GTCAATACCGGGATAGAGAGAACCGATGATGTTCGACAAATAGTCGTCACATATTGTGTATTCTATCTCTCCCCTGGAAACCTGCCGGGCGAGCTCCTCGGCGTCATAGGGAACTTCAATGACACCTATATCCATACCTGACTCACGCTCAAGATTGTAGAGACGCTGAGCATACGAAGATCCTTTTTGTACGTAGATGGTCTTTGCCGCAAGATCGAGCTGATTCCTGACCAGCTTTTCCGCGATCGCGTTTTCTGTCATCCTTTCC
>DAIDJT010000101.1:278-8937 GCA_027451265.1 Bacteroidales bacterium
AAACTTATTAGTTCCCTTTTTTTATTACTTCGATAGCTTTTTCCAACACTTCGTCTTTTCCTTTTTTTATTCCTTCTATGGTTGGGTTTACTGTTATATCAGGTACAATTCCCACCCGTTGGGTTTCCGCTGCACAAGAACCTGCCTCGATTGAATCAGGGGTTCGGTGAACTGCATCATTTCCTTCCGGTCTGCACTGACACTCAGCCCGATGGCTACGAGATCAGCGGCACCTGACTGAAGATACCCAAGGGCTTCATCTATATCATTGCTCGTAATTATCTCAAGTTCAAGATCAAGGTGATCAGCAAACTTCTTGAGCAATTCGAAATGAAAGCCCATCGGCTCTCCTTTATAGATGAAGTAGCTCGTCTGGTTCACATTTGTAACCGCCCTGATCTTGCCGTCGGCGAGTATTGCGTCCAGATCACGCGGCGGAACAGTCTCTGTGTAAACCAACCTGTTCTCCTTTTCACAGGAGATGACTGACAAAAAAACAATAAACAAGAACGAAATAAACTTCCTCAATACCTAAACAATTAGTCCGACAATTCAACAACCCTTTTCAGGATTTGTTTACGCCGCAAAGATAATATAATTATTTTAATCATAGAAAGTCCATGCCAGGCCGTATTTTATCATCCTGATATTCAGAGGATAACCGGGAACCAGGAAGTATTCGTAACCGGTCAGGCCGGAATTAAGGTGATCAGCCATCACAAAAACCCTGGTCCGTTTTATCTTCAGGTTGATGAAGGCATTGACAAACGGATAATTGCCGGTCCGGGTGTCATTCTGGCTAAAATAACGCCCCGTGGCAGGCATGTAACTCATTGCATAATAGGGAGTATGGATCATTGCCTCAGCTCCGAGCTGGAGGCTCAGCTCCCCGCCGGTGGATCTGAACCTGAATACATGGTCAAAGAAGAAGGCGCTGCGTGCCGTAATCAGAGGCAGATCAAGTACATCAGTATTGGTGCTCCGCTGGAGGAGGAGGGTATTATCGAGGTGCAGCTTCCATACCACAAACTCCTTCTTCGCGGTGAGCGCAAGAACAGAAAGTCCTCCCTCAAACTGGGAGGGTATGGAGCCATGACCCATGCCGGTAAAGTTATCAACAATGGCATAATTGAACTTCAGCCTGAGTTTCAGTTCCGGCCATTGCAGTGACGAGCCTGCCATCAGCCTGAACTCACGTTTGTGGTCAAACTGCCAGGCGAAGTTGTTTGAGCCCCATGTGTAATACCAGAATGATGGGGTATAACTGGCAATTGTGCCAGTGGCGTCCCAGGTGATCATACCCAGCCTGCGCGTTTCAAACTCCTTGTAGATGCGGCCATCAACAATAAAGTCTCCTGCCCGGTAACCCTGAAACCAGAGATCACCCGTAGCGGTCCAGCCGAACTTGCTCCCGATATTGTTGAAAACTTTTCCCGTCAGGACCAGCGAATTCATATGCCTGCTGACTGTGTCAGGTCTGGTAAGGGTGTCTCCCGGCATAATCTGGCCAAATGACCGGAGTTCACTCCTTATGCCTGCCCCGGCTCCTATCCTGAAACGGTCTGTCCTGCCTGCGGCGAAATCAACACGGATTGTATTGGATAGCGTTCGCTGCTGAAGCGAGTCAGCTGTGATGCCTTTGTTTATCATTATCGTGTCATAGAAGCCGGAGGCCGGGTAATTGTCAGAGTAGCGCCGCCTGTTCCACTCAAGTATGCCGATGTGTGAGAAGGTAATGGGGCCGCTTTTCAGTACCTCACCGGTGACAGTGTCACGCTTCCCGCCGGGGGCATACCGCTGTACCATCATCAGGTAACGGTTCCTGAGGGTGCTGGTGGCATTACTGAGTTCAGTGAGAACAAATGGAACACCCTCCGGAGCATAGAGGTTCAGGTCATCCTTTGAAATGATGCCTCCGTTCTCCTCTGACACGTGGTTGTTGATGCCCGCAGAGAAATATGCATTATACGCATTGCTGTTGTATGAGCCGTGCAACAGGAAGTTTTTGTCGATGGCCTTCTGCAGATTGTACTGGCCGATATTGTATACGATATCATAGATCAGACCGAAGTTGAGCCTTCTGTTGACGTTTTGCGAGTGCCTGATCCTGAAGGTCTGCTCGGACACGCTCCTCGCCCCGCCGTTTGACCACTTCAGCTCGGTGAAGGGGACGTGCGTATTGATGAAGAGGGTGTTGGATGGTGTGAACATAAAGGGCAGATAGTAAGCATAAAGGAACCTGTCAGGTCTCCATTCCCTGTCGAAGAAGTTGATCTGGTACAGCGGGAGGCCGTAGTTGCCGGTATAGGCGTTGAAATCCGAGTACCTGTCCGCCGTCCTGTACCGGTGAAAGAGAGAGAAGGCGGTATCAAGCGGTACCGGGATCTCGGTGGTAAAATCGGGTGACAGGGTCCACTGGCGCGAGCCGGTGGTGAAGGTGGAATCGGCTTCGTATCCGGGTACCGGGGTGCCGGGGGTGGTTGTGGCTGATGCCGGGGCACCTGGCGCAGGAGTTCCTGACGTGCCCGGGAGGGGGCGTTGCGGCGCTCCTGCCTTCCCCTGAACTGTACCGCGGGGTGCTCCCGGTTTAACGGCACCGCGCTGTGCCTCCGGCACAGTGTCTGTCTTCTTCGCACGCAGGGTATCAGGATCCTGCCCCGCCATTGTCACCGGGAGGAGCAGAAGGAAGAATGCGATATATAGAGGCAATTTGTGCATCACCGGCAAATTTACTCAAATTGTGGAATAGGCAAGATGCGAATCGATACAGGCAATTCAGCTTTGCAGATCAGCTGTTACCCGCTAAAAAAGGTGGGCCGGACAGAAATACCTGCCCGGCCCGGTGAACAACAACCATATAATGGCAAAAAGAAAAATCAGTCTACATTGTCATTCAGGTATGCATTGTTTTCCCTGATGACAGGCTGGTTATCCTCATCGAGGGTGAGGGTGAACTTCGATACCTTACTCCCCGCCGCCTTGCTGGCATTGTGGATCGCAATCTTCTTCCTAACATATGCCGGCACCTCCTCGAAATCCTCGATATTATCGCTCATCGACTGGGTGGAGAGCCCCTCATTCTTGATCACATTCTGCATATGCTTCAGCTTGCGCAGCGTGCCCTCGTTCCTGTCAGGGGGCGGAGGGGTGGGGCGGGCAGGAGCGGGCGAAATGTTAATGTCACCGTCAAGCTCGAAATCAATCACTCCCTGGTTGACGGGGGTGCTGTGAGGGGGAATGGCCCTGTCAGAGGCACGTGTGGCCCGCACGATGTACTGACCGTCACCTTCGGAGGCGCCGTCGGCATGGCCCGGCTGCTGCTGCGCTGCATTCAGACTGACAACTTCCTTCCTGCTGTTGGGTCTGAAACCCTCCAGGTCGGTGCTCGCCTCAAAACCGGTTGCAACAACGGTGACACTGATGGCATCACCAAGCTCCTCATCGGTTGAGAGACCCCTGATAATCAGCGCGTCATCCGAAACAGTCTCATATACGTAATCAGTCAGTTCACCCAGTTCATCCATGGTGATCTCGTTGGCGCCGGTGCCTGACTTGATGTTCAGCAATATGCTGCGTGCCCCGGTGATGTCATTTGAACTCAGCAGCGGTGAAGTCAGCGCCGCCTCAATGGCTTTCGTAGCACGGTCCTCACCCGAAGCGGTGCCGATACCCATGAGCGCCACGCCTGAGTCACGCATCACCGTGTCAACATCGGCAAAATCGACGTTTATATACCCGGTGCACGTAATTATCTCGGCAATTCCCTTCACGGCATTTGCCAGCACATCATCAGCACGTGCAAACGCGGCTGATACGCCCTCGTCACCGTAAATCTGCCTCAGCCTCTCATTATTGATTACAATGAGCGAATCAACCTTATTCCTCAGTTCGCCTATGCCACTGATTGCCAGCTTGATGCGCTGATTCAGTTCAGAGCGGAACGGGATGGTCACCACAGCAACTGTAAGGAATCCTGAATCCTTGCAGGCCTGTGCTATCACAGGCGTTGCGCCGGTACCGGTACCTCCTCCCATACCTGCAGTGATGAAGACCATCTTGGTGTTGCCTGAAAGCGCTTTCATTACATCCTCGATGTTCTCAATGGCGGAATCACGCCCTCTCTCAGGCTGACTTCCTGCGCCCAGACCCTCGGTGGTGGTCTCTCCTATCTGCACCCTGACCGGCACAGGGCTCTTCATGAGAGCCTGGAGGTCAGTATTGCAGACGATGAAGTTGACATCCTTGATGCCCTTCCGGAACATGTGGTTGACGGCATTACCTCCGCCGCCGCCAATGCCCAGGACCTTTATAATTGACGACCTGTCGACTGGCAGGTCAAAATTCATCAGATCATCTGACATGGTTTCATCTTATTTTGAAGGTGCATCATCAAGTTTCTCATCCGTCGCCTCAATGATCTTGTCCCAGATACCCCGGAGTTTATCCCCGAATGACCTGCCACCCTGCGGACGCTCATCGTAGAACGGTTCCTCCTGCTCCACCTGCACGGGCTCCTCTTTCACCGGCGGAGGCGTATGCAGGGGTTGCTGCTGATGTTGTGAGTAGGGTGTCTGCTGGTACTGCGGCTGCTGTGCCACAGGTTCCTTTTTCTTCTCACCGAAGCGTGCAAAGGTCTTGTTTTCCTCCAGGTAATCAAGTCCCTTGAGTATCAGACCCACGCTGGTGGCGTACATCGGCTGGTTGATCTCATCCTTGCCCTTGCCGGTAAGATGCACATTGGGATGGCCTATCCGGACATCCATAGCTGTCTTGTACTTGACCAGCTGCGGCAGGTTCTTCAGCATCGCACCGCCGCCTGTGATGACCACGCCTGCCGTAAGCTTTTCGGCGAAGCCGGAATTCTGTATCTCGAAGTTTACCGCGTCAAGGATCTCCTCCATGCGGCTCTGGATGATGTATGCAAGGTTTTTGAACGAGATCTCTTTGGGTTCACGTCCGGCGATGCCGGGAATGGAGACCACTTTGTTCTCCGGGGCGATGTCGCCGATAGCGTATCCGAACTTGACCTTCAGGTCCTCAGCCTGCTTCTGCAGGATGGAGCAACCTTCACGGATGTCGGCTGTGACCATGTTGCCGCCGAACGGGATGACCGCGGTATGTCTGATCACATTATCATAGTAGATGGCCACATCGGTGGTTCCGCCGCCGATGTCAACCAGAACCACGCCGGCTTCCTTCTCCTCATCTGTCAGTACAGCCTCTGATGATGCCAGGGGCTCAAGCACAAGGCTCATCAGATTCATCCCGGCTTTGTTGATGCATCTCTCGGTGTTGCGGGCTGAGGAGATCTGGCCTATCACGATGTGGAAGTTGGCCTCCAGCCTCTTGCCGCAGATACCAACGGGATTGTTGATGCCTGACTCGTTGTCTACGATGTAGGTCTGTGGAATGACATGAATTATCTCCTCACCCACATCGATGGGGAGTTTGTACATGTCAGCGGTGAGACGGCGGATGTCGCTGATATCGATTTCCGACTCATGGGAGTCACGGCTGATGTAACCGCGCGCCATCTTGCTCTTGATATGCCTGCCGGCGATACCGACAAAAACGTCGGTAAGGACAAGGCCTGTTCTTTCTTCGAGGTCATCGACAGTGGTGCGGATAGCCTTCACCGTCTCTTCAATGTTAAGCACCACACCGCGCTTGACCCCTGTAGAGGGTGTGTTGCTGAGCCCGAGGATCTCAATGCCCCCGTTCCCGTCACTGCGCCCGACAATGGCGACGATCTTCGTCGTGCCGATGTCAATGGCTGCTACTAACTGATCTTTACTGTTCATAGTTCACTTATATGGTTGTTCAACAATTATCATTTCCTGTATACATCCGGCTCCCTCTGCTCTGTGCTCCTTCTCTGCCTGCTCTGTTTTTCCTTGTTTTCATTTCTTCTTCTTCAGGTGTTTGCCCGGCTCATTCTCCGTGGCCCCTCATGTATTTCAACCCTATTTATCTTCTCTGGCAGACAACCTGCCCCCTGTATTCAACATTGACCACCCTGTACCGGTCCCACCCGGCAACAGGCATCGCCTGGCGGTAGAAAACAAGGAGGTTATGCAGTTTCTCTTCATAGTTCTCAACCCTTCCCAGCCTGACGGTGTGGTTTCCCACATGCGGCACCAGCGACACCCGGCCGTCGCGCGTCATACTGAGCTGGTCAATCATCTCATTCCAGAAGCTGTCGCCCCGGATATAATTCACAAGCTCAAAGGCCTTTGCAAGGTTTTCAGTCTTCTCCGACTCAAATATGCTTGTGCCGTTCATCTGCCCGGCGTTAAAGACCATGTCAATCTCCAGTACATGGAGGTTGGGAGTATATAGATTGTGTCGCCTCATGATCACGCCCTCGCGGTCAATGAAGAAATCACCTCCGTATGATGCCACAACCCTCATCACCGGTTCACGCTGGTTACCATATACATGAAGTTTCCTGTCTTCGGAGATGTATACCTCTGCCACCTTCAGTTCCTTGAATGTCTTCACCCTTTCCTCCAGCTTTGAAAGAGGTATCTCACTTATCTTCTCACCTTTGATGCGTATACCTGTGGCTCTCAATGCGTTCATTATGTCATCATCGGTGACGAACTGGTGCTTTGACGAGTCAGCAATTGTAATGACCACTCCCTCGCATGTGGCATCAGCTGTCATGGTGCTGATGAACAGCGGGGTGAGGAACAGTGCTGCTCCTGCAATAACGGTCGCTATCTTCATCAAAAGGTTCATCAGTATTACCTCTTCAGCATCATTACCTGAATCTCATCTTTTATTGGTCTTCATTTTTACCTCTCCAGTATTATTGCCTGCTTATCAGCTTTGGCAGGTTTATCATGCATTCCTGTTTTTCAGCATCTCCGTTATCGGTTCAATAAATCTGTCAATATCTCCTGCGCCTATGGTCAGCAGCAGGCCTTTATTCACATCCTTCAGTGCAGGAAGTAACTCCTCCCTTGTCACCACTTTCACATTGCGGTTCTTCATCATCGCTGCGATCATGTCCGATGATACACCGGGGATCGGTTTTTCCCTTGCGGGATATAGTGTCAGCAGCAGTATTTCATCAAGTTTGTCAAGCGCATCCGCGAACCCTTCGGCGAAGTCGCGCGTGCGGGTGTACAGATGAGGCTGGAAGATGCCGGTGACATGCCTGCCGGGCCAGAAATCGCGCACGGCGCTCACGAGGGCGTTTATCTCCTGGGGGTGATGGGCATAGTCATCAATATAGATGATCTCCTTGCCGGAGTATCTCACGTCAAACCGGCGGCGCACTCCCTGGTATGATCCGATGGCGCTGCGGATGATCTCTGGTGAAACGCCGGCACACCATGCAGATGCAGATGCCGCGGTGGCGTTGAGAATGTTCACCATACCGGGAAGATGAATGCGAATGTCCCTGACCGGTTCACCCGGGGTGATTATGTCAAATGTGTAGCTCCCCTCCTCCTTCCTGATGGATTCAGCCCTGAACGAGGCTTTCGCGCCAGTACCATAGGTATAAATTGTGGCATCACCCGGAAGCGAAAGCGACGATGCAATGTTCTCATTGAGAATGAGTGTTCCGCCGGGACGAACGCGGTGACAAAATTCACCGTAAGCTTCAACCATCGATTCAGCAGTGCCGTATATATCAAGGTGATCGGGATCAATGGCGGTGACAACGGAGATCAATGGTGAGAGATGCAGGAATGACCTGTCAAACTCATCTGCCTCCATCACCGTATAGCGGCTTTCCGAGAGGAGCAGGTTGGTATCATAATTTTTGGAAATGCCTCCCAGGAAGGCCGAGCAGTCAACCGGCGATGAGCTGAGTATATGGGCGGTCATTGTGCTCACAGTGGTCTTGCCATGTGTTCCGGCCACGGCGATGGCATCGGTGTCACGGGAGATGACACCAAGGATCTCGGCGCGCTTGTATATGGTATAACCGCTATTCATGAAGAAGTTAAGGAGGATGCTTTCCTTCGGGATGGCCGGGGTATAGACTATCAGCACCCGGTCATTTTCAGAAGGCTCCGAGAAGAGTACGGGGAGCGAGTCGATGCTGTCTTCATAGGTAATGGAGCAGCCCTCCTCAACCAGGGTATCGGTCAGCGGGCTCTCCGTGCGGTCATAACCGCATACAATGTAACCCTGAGAGAGGAAGTAGCGTGCCAGTGCACTCATCCCTATCCCCCCTATCCCGAGGAAATATATCCCTTCTATGTTTGTCAGTCCCCTCATCTGCTTATCTGTCTTGGTACCTGTTCGTCAGCTAACCGAGATTCCGTCTTCCTCTGCTGATTTCCTGCTTCTTTTTCCACTGTTGTCACTCTGCCCATTCTTCGGTCTGATTAAAATTTCCAATTCTCCCGGAGTATCGTCTTATCTTTTTACCATTTTCAATACCTCACGGGCAATCACCTCGTCTGCATTTCTTATCGCCAGTTTCCGGATATTCTCTGAAAGTGAGCATCGCCTTGCGGCGTCATTCACCAGGTCAAGGGCTGTTTTTACAAGCGTATCGTGAGCCTCAGCGTCGCGCACCAGCAGCGCTGCGTCCCTGTTCACCAGGGCCATCGCGTTGTGCGTCTGATGATCCTCCGCCACATTGGGCGAGGGAACCAATATGACCGGCTTGCCCACCAGTGCCAGTTCGGAGATTGTT
>DAIDJT010000102.1 GCA_027451265.1 Bacteroidales bacterium
CTATGGTCAGGTGACAGGAGCAGTTTCAGGGATGTGCTTCCATACACATCTTCTGATGACATGGCGGTGAGGGCTGCGGCAATCACTGCCCTCTCAGCATTGGCGTCATATGAAGACCAGACTGAAATAATAAAACTGCTTGAAGCGACCACTGACAGGGCTGAAACTGCTGAACTGCAGCGGGCCCTGCTGAATGCTGCCATGCGCGGAAATGACCCTGCAGCCAGGTCTGCCGTTATCCTTAAAGCGCTCGGCAGCAGCCGCGACCGGCTTAAGCTTATACCACTGCTTGCAGGAACAGGAGGAGAAGAGGCACTCAAAAGAGTGGCGGCTGAATTTGACAGCGGCGATGCCGGAACCCGCGATGTCTGCTTTGACGCCCTTTCACACTGGAATGATCACTCGGCATCCAAAGCCCTCCTGCAGATAACTGCCTCGGGAAACAAGACGTTTGGCGAACCCGCGTTTGACGCCTATATGCGGATGATCTCCGCAGCTTCCCTGACGCCTGAGCGCAAGCTGTTGATGGTAAAAGATATAGCCCCGTTTGCAGCGGCACCTGACGCAAGGGCCGGAATGGTCGCCTTTGCAGCTTCCCTGAATCTGCGGCAGGCGGAATTCTTTATCGCCACCTACCTGTCAGACCCCGATGAAGAGGTCAGAAACGCCGTCCTTGAAGCTCTTGAGTCACTCAAGTTCCCCGATGACGAAGTATTTGAGCCTGTGTTCAACGGCAAAGACCTTGCAGGATGGCAGGGCCTCGTTGGCAACCCTGTCACAAGGTCAGCAATGAAGCCCAAAGAGCTTGCCGCACGGCAAAAAGAAGCAAACCAGAAGATGCTGAATAACTGGAGCGTGAAGGATGGCCTGATCTGGTTCAGCGGAAAAGGAGATAACCTGTGCAGCGTGAAGGAGTACGGTGATTTTGAGATGTATGTCGACTGGCGTATTACCAAAGATGGTGACAGCGGCATCTACCTGCGCGGATCACCCCAGGTCCAGATATGGGATACATCACGCACCGATGCCGGTGCACAGGTGGGATCAGGCGGTCTCTACAACAATCAGCAGAATCCTTCAGCACCGCTTAAGGTTGCTGATAACCCTATAGGTGAATGGAATACATTCCGCATACTGATGAACGGCGACCGGGTCTCAGTCTGGCTTAATGGAGAACTGGTTGTCGATAACGTCATTATGGAAAACTACTGGGACAGGTCAATCCCTATCTTTAAGAAAGGCCCGATAGAACTCCAGGCACACGGAACCGATTTGGCTTTCAGGGATATATACGTCAGGGAAATCAAGCCTTCTGAGTATAACCTGACTGACAAGGAAAAGGAGGCAGGGTTCGTCTCCCTGTTCAACGGCAGGAACCTCGACGGCTGGATCGGCAACAAGGTGTCATACACAGTGGAGGACGGCATGATTGTAATCAAGCCTGGCAATGACAGCGGAGGCAACCTGTACACCGAAAAGGAGTACTCTGATTTCACCTTCCGCTTTGAGTTTCAGCTCACACCCGGAGCCAACAACGGACTCGGGATCCGTACACCCACTGAGGGCGATGCTGCCTATGTGGGTATGGAGCTTCAGATCCTTGACAATACCGCATCAATTTACGCTGACCTTCAGCCCTACCAGTACCACGGCTCAGTATACGGTGTCATACCTGCCCGGAGAGGATATCTCAGACCCGTGGGGGAATGGAACTACGAGGAGGTCACCGTACAGGGTACAAAGGTAAAGGTCACCCTTAACGGAACAGTGATAGTGGATGGAGACATTGCCGGTGCAATTGCAGGAGGCACAATGGACGGCAAGGAGCATCCCGGGCTGAGAAACAGCAAGGGACACATAGGTTTCCTGGGGCACGGCTCAATAGTAAAATTCAGGAACATCCGCATCAGGGAACTGTGAAGCATTGGTCATGGCACACCGGCGGATTATCAACGATTTATCAACAGAGGTCAAATTGTGAACCTCTGAATTTTGAGAGTAATTTAAAAAGAGCCATTTTTGACCCTTCCTGACAAGGAAAGGCAAACTACGGCGTTATACTTACAGCAACGTGAGCGGAGAGCCGAACTAAATAAGATGAGAATACTTATCTGTGAAGATAATCTGATGGTTTCAAAGGCTATGTCTGTTGTCATAGAGCGGGAAGGATATGATCCGGTGACTGCTGGTGACGGAAACAGGGCCATTGACGAACTTAAGAAGAGCGACTTTGACCTTGCCATCGTGGATATTCATATGCCTTATCACAGCGGACTTGAGGTGATAAGGTATCTACGCACTGAGCTGAAGAAGCAGACACCCGTACTGATCGTTTCTGCCTTCAGTGACCCTCAGATCCGTCGCCAGGCAGGCGAAATGAAGGTAAGCGGTTACATTACCAAACCGTTTGACCCTGATGATCTGCTCAGGAAAATCAGGGCGGCGGTAGCAGTTGTGTAAGATATGATGAACAGGAGTTATACAGTTCTTATCATAATCGCGGTCACGCTCTTCGTGAACGCAGGGCCGGTCATTCCCCAGACTGTCACGGACGCTGAGAAGGAATATGCTAGGATCCGTACCCTTGCTTTTGACGGCAGGTATCAGGAGGCTGAACATGCTTCAAGGTTACTTGTGAAGGAGTATCCTGCCTATGGCGATGCCCGTGTTCTCCTCGGACGCATTATCGCATGGCAGGGAAGGTATGATGAGGCTGCCGCAGTAATTGACACTCTCCTGGCAACAGAACCGGGTAACAATGATGCATTGTCTGCACTGGCTGACATACGCCGGTGGTCACGTGACAGGTCACAGCAGGTCACGGCCCCGACTGACATCAGGGCAGGATACCTTTTCGATACATACAGTGAACCTTATGACCGTTTCTGGCAGGTCTTCTCGCTCGGCGCGGGCCACCGCTTCTCATGGGGCACCGCTGTGGCCACAGTAAATTACGGACGCATAAACCTGGGGTCACCGTCAGACACGGAAGGCAGCGATTTCCAGTTTTCCGCCGAAGCATGGCCTGAACTGACCAGGAATAACTATGCTTACATGGCCTACGCCTACAGCGACGGACCCTGGTTCCCGCATCACAGGGCCGCCTTCGAGCTCTGGCAGACTCTCCCGGCAGGTTTCGCAGTTTCCGCGGGCGTCAACTATTACTACTTTGATCATAGCATCTTCCTTGGCACAGTCTCACTTGAAAAATACCTCAGCAGGTACTGGTTCTCAGGGAGGGCATATTTCCATTTCAAGGATATAGGTGTGACAACATCCTTCTTCCTGAATGCAAGGCGATATCTGGGAACCACTGATTACATCCAGCTTACCCTTGGCACCGGAACCGCTCCCGATGAGCCTTATGACATTATCACTGACCTGAATCGGCAGAAGGCGTCATCAGTAAGGCTCACATGGTTCAACCAGCTTAACTCCTGGTGGTCATTCAAGTTAGGTGCCGGGTATTCATATGAAAAGTATGCGGCTTCATCATATCGCAACCGGTTTGAAGGCAGCATTGGTTTAATAAGAGGCATCGGACGGCTGAAATGAGAAAGACGCTGACCATAATGCTGGCAATGGCCGTCAGCGGCATAACATTGCAGGCCTTCAGTCCTGCTGATGAGGAAGGATCTGATTCAGTGCGCTCTCATGGCCCGGAACCAGCCGTTCCCGTCCTTTCAACATTTCCATCGGAACTTACAGTTGGCGGGCTGGTTTCACTGGCAAACGGAAACTACGCCATACAGATGGGGGCATTCAGCCGCCGTGCAAATGCTGAGGCACTCAGCAGGAGAATCAATGAAATGTCAGGGCTGACCCTGGATGTCATTGAAGACGGGGGCCTGTTCAAGGTATTCATCAACAGCTCACTCAGGGGAGAAGCGGCATGCCTTTACATACCTGTCAACTTCCCCGGCGAAGCCAGGGAGAAAGTCCGGGCAGAAGAAAAGGCTAAGACTACTGCCACTGAACCGCCTGCACCAGAAGAGAAGGCGGTGTATTCCGCCAATGAGACCGTAACAACCACCGATTCCGTTGCGCCTGTAGCAGAATCCCGGCCTGAATCCGTTCCTGCCACAGCAATAATACCGGCACAGGAGGTTAATACCGGGGAGCAGGTCACAGCCATCGCTGATCCGGAACTCCCTGAGGCAAGTTCGGCCCTGCAAAAAGTCAGGGACTTCTTTCTAATCAGGGGCAACAACCCATGGCTCACCCGGTACAATTACTTCGGCAAGTCAGTGGTGTTCGTCAACGCCCTTATAGTTACAATAATTGCGTCCCTGGCCACAATGCTCATACTCCTCCTTGTCATTCTCCTCAACAGGAGAAGGATGGAGAAGGAAGCAAAACTGAGACAGTATCTTCTTGAACAATACCAGTCGCTCATTATTGACTACCTTTTTGGCAGCAGTGGTCCTGAACCATTCAGAAAGATAGCATCAGACAACTATCGCAGGCAGGTGCTCATTGACCAGATGATTGACGTGAGCGTTAACCTCAAGGGTGACACGAGGGAGAAGCTTACAAGGCTCTACCTTGACCTTAAGCTTGACGAGGATTCACTTGAGAGGGCACGCAGCCGGCGCTGGCACAAGCGAATCAAGGGCTTCCGCGAACTTGCCTTTACCGGCATCAGGGAGGGCAATGATGAGATGTACAAATCACTCAACTCCAGGAACGAGATCCTCAGGATGGAGGCGCAGATTGCACTTGTCCGGCTCAGCGAAAAGGATCACTTTGAGTTTCTTTCGCATCTTAAAAGACCTTTCTCTCTCTGGGAACAGATCACCCTGCATGATCTTATACTCCAGCATGATCTGCCCGTACCTGACTTCCAGAGGTGGCTCAGCTCTGAAAATCCGACAGTTGTGATGTTCGCCCTCAGGATGATAAGAGAGTTCAGGCAGATGGAGGCTGAGCATGAGATCAGAAAGGTGTTGCTTCACCGTGAACCCCGCGTTTCCAGGCTGGCAGTTGAGGTGTCAGGTGATCTCGGGATGAAGAGTACCCTCGAGACTATGAAGCGCATGTACAAGTTCCAGGAGTACAACAACTGCCTTGAGATTGTAAAATCCATGGGCAAGATGCCTGAGATTTCCATGCTGGGATTTCTTAAGCTGGTGCTTGACAAGGAGGATGACGTTCAGCTTCAGATAGAGGCTGTAAAAGCCATAGAGAACATGGGCGAGGTTGGTGTGCAGGCCCTGGTCAAAGTGATGAAATCAGAGTACAAAAACTATAATATAATCGTCAGGCACGTGCTTGACCGCAGGATATACTGAATGCCATGGGATTTATCTTTGCACATCTGATATTCTGGCTGACCCTGTTTCTCTTCGGGTCATACCTGCTGCTCGGCATACACTCTGCACTGGCACTTAGAAAGTACCTCCGCAAGAACAGTTACGTCAACTACAACTCATTGGTCCTTTCACCTCTCAGCCCGAGGATAACCATCATCGCGCCGGCATTCAATGAGGGAAAGACAATCATTGACAATGTCCGCACCCTGCTCTCTCTCTACTACAACAACTTCGAGGTGATCATAGTCAACGACGGTTCAACGGATGACACATTCACAAAAATCAGGGACGCGTATGAGCTGGTCAGGGTCAACTACTACTTTGACTACCGCATACCATGCGAAAGGATAAGGGGTGTCTACCGTTCAAAGGACCCCGCATACAACAGGCTGACGGTAATTGACAAGAACAACGGGGGAAAGGCTGACTCGCTCAACGCAGGAATAAACATAAGCCGGAGCAACCTGATAGTGACTATTGATGCCGACTCAATCATCGAGCCTGACTCAATCCTTAAGCTCGTCAAACCGTTCCTCGAAGAGAAGGAGAAGAAGGTGATCGGCACGGGCGGTGTGATTCGCATTGTCAACTCATGTGATATAGAGCGCGGTCACATACGTCAGATCAACCTGCCGAAGAAGTTCCTGCCCCGGCTGCAGGTCCTTGACTATACCCGCGCATTCCTCCTTGGCCGTATGGCATGGAGCCATCTTGACGGACTGATGCTTATTTCCGGCGCCATGGGTATGTTTGACCGCGAGACAGTCATCAGGGCAGGCGGTTACAACGTAAAGACCGTTGGTGAGGATATGGAACTAGTGCTGAGGATGCGGCGCTATATGGCTGAACACAAGCAGAACTACGAGGTCACATATATCCCTGACCCCCTCTGCTGGACCGAGGTTCCGTCAGACCTGAGGTCAATGCGCAAGCAGAGGACCAGGTGGACAAGAGGCCTCATTGAGTCGCTCTGGGCACACCGTAAGATGATGCTTAACGTGAAATACGGCAGGCTTGGGTTGCTGGGCTATCCCTACTGGCTCATGTTTGAATGGGCAGCCCCTCTTATTGCTTTCCTCGGAATTATCTATTCAATATACCTTGCAATTACCGGTGCCCTTAACTGGCCGTTCTTCCTGCTTCTGTTCCTCTTCGTGTACAGCTTTGCGGTGAGCCTCTCAACCTGGGCTGTCCTGTTCGAGGAGATTACATTCCACAAATACAGAAGGAAACGTGATGTTTTCCGCCTGATCGGCACCGCCATGCTCGAACCGTTCTTTTACCCGGTTCACACCTATTTTGCCGTCAGGGGCAACCTTGAGTCACTCCGTGGCAAAAAGGGATGGGGCAAGGCCGAGAGAAGCGGTTTCCAGAACAAGAAAAAGCCTGCAAAAGACAGCTGATTTTCTGCTTAGGCAAGAGGCAATAAGCAAAAAGCCAGAAGCATTAGTGAAATTCCATCTGGCTGGCAGATTCTGCCCTCCGATTGTCACCACTACTGCCTGGTGCCTGTTGCCTGCCCCATCCATCACTCCACAAAATCCGGAATGGATGACAGTCCTTCTTCAATGATATGAAGTGATTCCTTCTCCCTTTCAACGGTCTGGGGCACAGTCAGCCATTTCGGCCAGCTGTACCTGTTTGTGGTGTTGGTGACAACACCCTTGTGCCAGACTGAGACCGCTATCCCGTCCGACTGGGCAGTAATAATGTCAAAGTTATATCCGCCGTCATATGAGACAGCACCGTTATTGACGGTCATCTGAGTGGGATCATAAAAATACAGCATGGTCCAAGGTAGCCTTATGGTTACTTTCCTGCCGTGCCATGCCACTGCCGCCCTGTTTATCTTTGAGAATGACGGAGCATGTTCAAGCGGAATTTTACCGATATCCTGGTATGTCAGTTCGAAACCGTCATTGATCCATCGCATGACCTTCCACGGTGCGCCGTCAGTGGTAGTGCTCCTGAACTTCTGCACCGGATCAGTGATGTTGAAGCGAACTGTCAGCCCATTCATATCATAAGCCTCTGTCACATGATGAAGTGCAGTGTCATCATCAAGTGTAAAGGTAAGCAGGAACTCGGCCCTGTTGCCCGTGACGGCGCCGTTAGGCAGTATCGACTCTCCCGTATTGCCCAGGTAGGTGTCAAATGCCACCATGAATTCATCGGAGGGTGCCAGGTCAGCCGGGGTGTTTATTTCAATGTAGAGGAATCCTTCGTCATTGGTCGCCCTGACTGAGCTTACCGGGCCGGCCGTCTGATCAATATTGAAGGGTACAAAATCCGGGGTGTTCTTCTGGTCAAAGGCAAGCAGGCCGAAGCATTGTTCCGGCGATGTCTCGTTATGCCACAGCTGCCGGGTGGGGATGGTTACTCCTCCGGTATTGATTCCGTAGGCTTCCTGGTACAGCACTATCCATGTTCTCTTGAACCATTCGTCCATCCATGCGAACATGAACCCTCCTGTGCAGCCTGCATCAATCATATTATTCATCATCCGCAGGTTTTTCACTCCCTGCTGATACTCCGAGTAACCGCCGTGATCCATTGAGCTGAATGACTGGTGTGCACTGCCCCAGCTTGAAGGTACACCGAACTCCGCTATCACAAGCGGCATGTTGCTGTAATGGTTCTTCATGGCAGTGAGGTACCCGAGGTAGCTGTTCGGTCCCTGTATGTCACTGAAGCTTTGGTAAGAGGGCTCCTGGCTGATGAAGTTGGGGTAATACGGATAGGCATGGTAACTGGCAAACAGACCTGGTCCGCCATTGCGGGTAATTTTCGTAATATCAAATGATGCCACGTCCTCGTCGGTGAATATCTCCGTGGGATGCTCAAGCGGGTCAAGCGTAGGCCAGCTCGAAAAGCTCACAGGCCTGCTGACAGCGTATTCGTTTTCCTCAAATACCACAACCCTGTCAAGCATTTCGGTAATAAAAGCCTCTGTGGCGGTACCGCCGCTGATGCTGAAACGGGTTCCGGAATATGAGGTGTTGCCGGGGTGAAACTTATTTGTAGAGTCTATCTCCTGCGGAGCCACCTCACGGCCGATAATGTAACCGGCTGTCCACTGTGAGACATCTGTTTTGTAGATACCGTAGGATTTGCCGTATCTGAAGGCTATGTCATCATTGCCATGGATGCAGTCAATTACCTCTGAAATTTCAGAGCTGAATGCTGTCCGGCGTCTGACAAGATCATAACATACCGGGTCTGTAGCGTCCTCCACCTCCTCAAGCCATATACCCTGAAAGAGAAGCAATGGCCTGTCGGGATGCCGCTGGTTGTACTCCGCCAGTTTTTCATAGAATACCGGGGGATGAAGGGTGTAAACTCTCAGGGTGTTAAACCCTGCTTCACCCATCATGTTTATCCACCTCTCGTATGTTTCCGGGGTTATTGCATAGGCTATCTCGCCCGGGAAGTAACCGGGAGGTGATGATCCCAGGTTTACTCCCTTGAGAATCATCGGTTTGTAATCGTCATTCAGGTACCTTGCAATGTAGTTCCCCTCCACCGTAAACGGAAGAGAGTTCTTAAGGGTCAGAACAAAGTCGATGACT
>DAIDJT010000103.1 GCA_027451265.1 Bacteroidales bacterium
CGGTTGCTCGACTACAAGAAGCTGGAAATCAGAAGGATAAGAAGCGCTGACGAAGATATTGTTGACCTGATCAGGTCAACGGTCCTTGGCTCCGAAGGGGGCATGCGCTACACAATGCTTAACACACCGGAAAGGATCAGGTCATACGGCGACAGCCTCTCCTTCGTTGCGCTGTACAAAAGAAACAGCCTGAAGGGGGTGATAGGGCTCTGCCGCCGGATAACCTCGAACCGTGGTGTCAGATATGCCTCCGCTTACCTGCGGTATCTTGCTGTGCAAAGTGCATTCCAGGTTGAACGGGCGCCGGGCAGGCGAAGCGAGAGAACATCTGATGCTGCTGACAGTTTCAAACAGAAGATATTTGCACTCTTCAGGGATCCGCAGGCTGCCGGAGGTGATGAGGATGGCGGCGGCGGTCCGAACGTGCTTTATGCTTACGTCGAGAGCCGCAATGAGCGGTCAAGAAACATGATCAACCAGGCGGGTTATGAATACATCCGCTCTTTCCTTACAGTAGCCTTCAGCAGGTTCAACCCGAAAACACATCCTTTCGTAACGCGGCTCTCTCCCGCCGAGGAGCCGGCAATGGCGAAGCTGCTCGGTGAGTTTTACAGCGGCTATTGTTTTTATACTGACGAGTTTTCGTTCAATGACCATAAGTATTATGTGCTTCGCCGTGACGGCGAGATAGTTGCAGGCGTGGGAGCCATCCCGGCACGGTACAGGGTGGTGAACGTACCCGGAGTGTGGGGATGGATGATGATGAAGGTACTGCACCGAACCCCCTACTTCAGGAGGCTTTTTCAGCCTGAGGAGTTCAGGTATATCATTCTCAATGCAATCTATTGTCGCAAGGGCAGTGAGAGCCTGCTGCCCGATCTTTTTGATGCCGTCTGCGCTGAGGAGGGTTACCATACTGCGCTGACATGGCTTGATGATCACTCGTGGCTCTATGAGACGCTCCGCACCAACAGGAGGATGGGGGCGCTGAACAGGCTGCTCAACGCGAAGCCGGGACTGGTATATGCGCTCTTCTCAGAGTTGACACCGGAGGAGACTGAAAAGTTTTATGACTCCCCGGCATACATCTCGGGATTTGATTTTTCATAGACACTTATCCCGGGATTCGAATCTCCGCGGTCAGGTATCCCGGGATTCGACATACCGCAGTCAGGTATCCCGGGATTGGGATTTTAGCAGACACTCACCCAAGGTGGTGACATTTTTGCAGACACTTGTAAAACAATATATTATGAGAGTATCTTGTCCTATGTCAACTCGTGCACTGCTGGCCGTGGCCCTGTTCCTGTCAGTTGCCGGACAGGCTTCCGCCCAGCCGGAGATGTCAGCCAGCCCGGCCGCCAATGAACGGATGAAGTGGTTCGCGGATGCGAAACTCGGCATATTCATTCACTGGGGAATCTATGCCGTCAACGGTATTGACGAATCATGGTCATTCTACAATGAGCTCATAAGCTATGATGATTACATGAAGCAGCTCGGAGGGTTCAACGCCGCTTCATATGACCCCGATGCCTGGGTAAGACTTATTAAGGGGAGCGGCGCACGATATGCCGTGCTGACTTCAAAGCACCATGACGGAGTGGCTCTCTGGGACACGAAGCTGAGCCGTCTCAATGCGGTTGATACAACCCCGGCACAACGGGACCTGGTGAAACCTTTCGTGAAAGAGCTGCGAAGGGCGGGACTGAAAGTGGGACTTTACTATTCGCTTCTTGACTGGTCACATCCTGACTACCCGAACCATACTAAAACCATTAAACGGTATACTGATGACCCGGAGCGCTGGGAGCGGTTCATGCAGTTCAACCTGGGTCAGATGACCGAGCTGCAGAAGGAGTTCCGTCCTGACCTCTGGTGGTTTGACGGCGACTGGGAGCAGAGCGCTGAAAAATGGCGCGCCCCTGAGATCCGGCAAAGGATCCTTGACCGGAATCCCTCCGCAATAATCAACTCCAGGCTGGCAGGGTATGGTGACTACGGCACTCCCGAGCAGGGACTCCCGTCAAGACGGCCGGCCGAAAAATACTGGGAACTATGCATGACAATAAATGATTCGTGGGGTTACCAGGGCAATGACCGTAACTACAAAAGCCCGTCACAGGTTGTAAGGATCTTTGCAGAATGCATCGGGATGGGAGGGAACCTGCTTCTTGACATCGGCCCGAAGGCTGACGGAACAATCCCGGCTGAACAGGTTGAGGTACTGAGGGAGCTGGGCCGATGGACATCAAAGCACAGCCAGGCAATTTACGGAACAGTGGCCGGTCTACCTGAAGGCTTTTTCGCCGGACCTTCAACCCTGAGTGCTGACAGCACAATGCTATATCTCTTCTTTCCCGGCAACGGCGGCGGAGAGCTGATGCTCGGCGGAGTAAAGAACCACATCAACAAGGCTTTCATCGTGGGAAATGGCACCAACCTCGAGGTGAAGGAGTACCTGAGACCTTACTGGAGCTCCCATGCCGGAGTATATTTCATAAAAGTGCCCGAAGAAGCGCTTGACAAAACAATGACAGTGATAGGCATCTCACTGGAGGGCAAACTGATAACCGAATAACACCTGTTGGCATGAAAAGTATTTCCAGATCAGCCGGGGCCGTGATGATGGGATCACTGCTGGCTCTCCTGACTGCCGCCCCCCTGGTGGCGCAGGACCACGATGAAAGATATGTCCCCGAGACTGACCCGCTTGTTCTGCAGAAGCTCGAAGAGTGGAAGGATATGAAGTTCGGTCTTCTCATGCACTGGGGACCCTACAGCCAGTGGGGAATTGTTGAATCATGGTCGATCTGCGCCGAGGACGAGGGCTGGTGCCGCCGCAAAAACCCTGATTACACAGAGTACAAGAAACAGTATGAGGCCCTGAAGCTAAGTTTCAACCCCATTGCATTCAATCCTGATAAATGGGCCGCTGCTGCCCGCAATGCCGGGATGAAATACGTGATCTTCACCACGAAGCATCATGATGGATTTTCTATGTTTGACACAAAGCTGACTGATTACAAGATTACTGATCCCGAATGTCCCTTCAGCGTCAACCCCCGTGCCAATGTCACCAGGGAGATCTTCAGGGCCTTCCGCGAACAGGGTCTCTGGACCGGGGCATACTTTTCCAAGCCCGACTGGCACAGTGAATATTACTGGTGGCCGAACTTCGCAACACCTGACCGGAATGTCAACTACAGTATACCTGATTACCCTGAACGATGGGAGAAATTCGTTGATTTCACTCACGGGCAGATCATGGAACTGCTTGGCGGCGATTATGGCAGGGTCGACATCCTGTGGCTCGACGGCGGATGGGTTAAGAAGATGGGTGATGAGGAGGTGCGCAACTACCGCCTCGCCCAGGGCAACAAGTATTCAAGGGTGCAGAGCCAGGATATCCGCATGGATGAGCTTGTGGCCAAAGCCAGGGAGAAGCAGCCCGGGCTGATTGTCGTTGACAGGGCTGTCTACGGGAAGAACCAGAATTACCTGACGCCTGAGAACAGGGTGCCGGAGAAGGCGCTGCCATACCCGTGGGAGTCATGCATCATCGCCGGCGGCGGATGGGCATGGGTTCCTGACCCGAAGTTCATGTCACCGCGTGAGGCGGTCCATCTGCTGGTTGACATTGTTGTCAAGGGCGGCAACCTGCTGCTTAATATCGGGCCGGCGCCTGACGGCACATGGCCCCCGGAGGCTTATACCCTGCTTGAGGAGATCGGAAAGTGGATGAAGGTCAACGGTGAGGCCATTTACGGCACAAGGGCCATGGCTCCTCACAAGGAGGGAAAAACGTGTATCACCAGGAAGGGTGATGACACATGGTATGTTTATTATATGGCTGATGAAGGTGAACAGATGCCGGCCACAATAACAGTGAAAGGACTCACTCTGCCGGCCGGGGCGAAGGTTACTTTTACCGGCTCCGGCGCTGCCTGCCGGTGGAAGAACGGCACTGATTCGTTTAACCTGTTTCCCCCCTCGCAGGTGCGGAACCACCCGCCGTCAGAGTATATCTGGGTGATGAAGATAGCTCTGTAAAAACGCGCCACACAGACCGTTTAATATGGTCTGTGTGGCCTGACAGGGAAATGGGGGGAAGAACCACCTGTCGTTTTTTCAATTAAACCTATTCTGCCGTCAATTGAATTTGTGCCATAAAGATTGCACATTAATACAATCTTCCAAGTCAAAAAGCCCTCCGTTGTATGAAGGGCAGCTTCTAAAGTATGGACCAGCCACAAACCTAAATGTGTGAAAAAATGTTAAAAGATTTTAGAATTCCGAGAAGCGGTTTTTCATGAAATCCATCAGCATTTTTACCTTGTCACGCGAGATCTCACACCTGAATTCCTTATCACCTCTGATGAACACGCAGGTCATCTGTTTCATGTCAATACGCGCCAGGTAAGCCGTGTTGACGATGCATGACCTGCCTGTCCTGAAGAATTGTTTCCCGAGATGCATCTCGATGTTCCCGATCAGGGCGGTGACCGTTTCAACCCTCCCGGAAATAAAGTGAAAACTGGAATAGTTCCCGTCAGCGGTAATATAGACCACATCATCGGTATCAATGAAAGTCACGCCGGTTACGCCACGGAAAATCAGGATTTTCTCATTGTTCATAAAAGACTGTTGTCCCGGATTGCCATTCCCGGCTCCGCCGGCCTGGCTGCTGTGACGGTGGAGAGTCTCTGACAGGCGGTCAGGATCAATCGGCTTCAGGAGATAATCAAAGGCTGCAAAATCGAATGCCTTGATTGCATACTCATCATGAGCGGTTGTAAAAACAACCCGGGGCTTAAGTTCCGTAAGCCTGTTCATCTCATTGATTATGTCAAATCCTGACATTCCGGGCATCTTTATATCGAGGAAAAGAATATCAGGGTTGTGCATAAGCACAAGATCAACGGCCTCTAAGGGATTTGTCGTTGATGCAACGACGGTGGCCTCTCCCGTCGCTTCGAGCAGCCCTGCAAGGAGGTCCAGGGCTTCCGGTTCGTCTTCAACGATAACTGATCTGATTTTAGGGTTACTCATATTTTCAGTCTTCAGGCTGGTTTTTTAAGAATGGTCTGCAGGCAGGTTAATAGAATAGTTAAATGGAAGAAAGACATTTACTTCTGTGCCGGATGGTTTGCCGTGGTCATACAGGTCTGTCAGGGTAAAGGCGATTTTCTCCTTGTTGAATTTATTCATGGTTTCCAGTATGCCGCTTATGTTTTTGAGTCCGGTTCCGGCCCCGCGGGTCCCCAGTTCAGCAGCGGCAGCCCTGCCAATACCGTTATCGCGGATTGTCACCTGTACACCCTCCTCGAGATTCCGGATAAAAATCTCCAGCATCCCGTGTTCCTTCTTGTTCTCGAGGCCATGTTTGATTGCATTCTCGGCAAACGACTGCACTATCATCTTTGGGACGGGGTTTTTAAGATTTACATCCGGCGCAATGTTTATCCTGTATTCAAATCTTTCGCCGAAGCGCAGTTTCTGAAGTTCGCAATAGCGTGTTACAAACTCAAGCTCCTCCTCCAGCGGCTTCAGAAGCGCGTTGCTGTCAGTGATGATGGAACGAAGCAGGTTTGACAGCTTGATGAAATAATTGTAAGCTTTTACTTTTTCACCTTTCATGATCAGCGCACCAACTGACGTGACTGCATTGAATGTAAAGTGCGGGTCAAACTGCCTGATAACCGAATTCAGCTGCAGCCTGTATGTCTCAGCCTGCATCCTGGCAGTGGTGACACGCCTTTCCACCACACTCTTCCGTATCTGCCAGGAGAGGAATACTATCAGCCCGAGAGCCAGGAGAGTCATCATTGCAATGGCGAATCTCGACTGCATGAATGTTGGCACAACACTGAGCATCAGTTTATCGGGGCTCTCAGACGGGACACCGTCAGCGTTTGTAGCCTGGACCTCGAAAGTGTATTCGCCGGGAGGCAGATTGGTGTATACGACTGATCGCTCCGCGGTTTTTTCAGACCAGGAGTCATTGAATCCTGTCAACATGTAACGGTACCTGACACCCTCCGGATTCCTTGTTGATATTCCGGTATAGCTGATCCTGATGCGGTTCTGCCTTCCCCTGATCTTCAGGAAGCTGGTTGTGTCATAGAACAGGGAGGCCTCCAATGCCGTTTCCCAGTCGGTCTCCACGCCCTGGAGTTCAACTTTGGTTATGTGGTTCATCGGAGGATGGGTATTCCTGCTGATCTTGTCCGGATCAAAACGGATCAGCTTGTCCGAGGTGAGGATCCACCACCTTCCTTCCTTATCCTTCACGATGCCATTGTCCTGGCAGTCGTTGCCCAGGAATCCCTGGCTCCGGCCTATTATTGAATAGTAATCAGGCTGACCTGAATAGTATTTGTCAAGATCAATTATGCAGATATCCATCATGCGTCCGACAATCAGCCTGTGGTTTCCCATGTCACGGATTACACTGGCCGGGAGGTTGACCTCACCGGGGAGGGCCCTGTTAAAGACAGGCTCATCCGGATCACATATATAAAGGCCGTCAGAGCCCGCACTCCAGATGTTGCCCATATGATCGCAGACCACACCCCATACCATCTCGGCCGGGGCAGGTGCTGACCGGAACGGGATGAATTTTTCCCCGTCAAAGTAAACCACGCCGTAGTGCCCGGCCAGCCAGTAATGGCCCTCATGATCCCTGACGACGCTCTCAACTATTCCATATCCGGGCCATGACATTTCCTCATAGATGGTGACCTTCCCATTCTTAATATGGAACAGACCCCGGTCAGTTCCGACAAATACGCTTTTATCAACGGGATCCTCGTAGATGATGCATACCTGGTAATCATAGGGAGCCAGGTCTGGGACCCTGAATCTCCTGCCGTCCCAGATCAGAACACCCTTTCCGGTGGAAAACCATATCTCCCCGTTGCTGAGGGTGGTGCTTCCACGGAAAAATGCTACCGGGCGGCCGGTAAGTGCCTGGTACTCATTTTTGTTATTGAATTTTTCACCGTCGAAATATCTCAGTTCACCTTCGACTGAGCCGGTCCAGATTCCTCCGTGATGATCGGCCACCACCGCCCAGGTCTCCTCCGGCAATCCCTGTTCCCGGTCATATATCACGAATGCCTGTGACATAAGCCTGTAGATGCTTGTCTCCGTTCCTGCCCAGATAGTCCCTTCCCTGTCCTCGTAATACATCGCGAGTTTCCCTGTTTCCCAGTAAAATGGTTTAATGACCTGGATTAACAGTTCTGCTAAATCCCGGTATCGGACCTGGCCGTTTATGATTTCGATTTCACAAACCTGGCTTCTGTTAAGTGATCTCAGATGACCCTTTTCATAGGCGAAGGCTTCATTATTCTTATCTACCAGGTATAGAACCGAGTCTCGCGGATCGGCTGCCGCGACTGAAAAATCCGTACCACTGAGTAACGGATGCCGGGAGGTAAAGTCGTAGTACAGACCGTTTTCAAAAAGGAGAATTATCTGGTTATTAAAGTCAATTGAAGCTGACAGGAAGAATGAACCCGTGTCGAGGCCGAGAGCCACCCTGTTGAACTGTTTGACCCTGAATGAATCAGGGACGGGATAACTGTCGAAGTTTACCCCGTTGAAGCGAGCCACGCCGTTGACGGTTACTGCCCAGATTTTACCACTCCTGTCTTCAATAACCTTGTGGATCAGGTTTGAAGGCAGCCCGTCCTTGCGAAGGTAGGAGTTGAATGTATATCCGTCAAACCTTGCCAGCCCGTTTCGGGTGGGAATCCAGATGTATCCCCTGCTGTCCTGAACCACGGATGTTGACTGTGTCTGGGGCAGGCCGTCGTCAGATGTATATTCCCTGAACGGGTAGGTCTGGGCATGAAGGGCGGGACCCCGGGCAGCCAGCGGCATGATAAGCAGCACCGCCGGCAACAGCGTAGCCGCCGGCCGCATAACCCCTCGCAATCTCTTGTCCAGCTTCATTATCAGCGATCTGCGTGTAAATATATCCATTTAGTCAGGAATAAAAAAGTAAGGTGATCATACAATTGCATGTCATTGGAATTGCATATTGAGAATTGGGATTTTGGCCGCAGAAACAGCCCTGATGAGAGTCAGGTTGACGGAGTCATTCAGGATTGTAATACAAGATAATCCATGCCTCGCCACCCTGCCAGGCTTGTCGGTACCGGGCTGGTTGGTTTTTGTTATGCTTATTGTATGTTCAGGTTACTTTGAGGCAAGCAGCCAGGCGTCATGGAAATTGTCGGCCTTCAGGGTTTCGAGTGCTGCAAGTGCCTCACCGGTAGTGACATACCTTCCATAGCTGACCCTGTAGTAACCGTTTGTTGTTGCGGGAAGGACAAGCATATCAGCCTGAAGTTTACCTGCATATTCTTCGGCCATTCTGTTAGCCTGATCAAGGTCAGTGAAGCTTGCTACGATAAGATAATTGTATTTAACCTGTTTATTGTCAGTGGGTGTGGAAACAGTAGTACCTGTCACCGGAGGGGCGGACCCCTCAAAATCCGGAAATGAGTTGACTGATACCGAGGGATAGACAACATCAAAAGAAGCCTCCTCTTTGGAGAAAGTATTCACCCAGAAGTAGACTACCATGAACAGTAGGCCGCTAATCAAGGCAAGTTTCTTCATATGGTAATCATTCTTTGTTTATGATATACAACCAGATCTGTCCGGTAATTGTTTTCGGTTTTTTCTATCTGATCCAAATTTACACCCTGAGAAATGCGAAGTCAAGTTTTTTTTCTCCACACTTGTAAACAAATCGGGGAAGTTTCAACCGGTCAGGGCTGTTTCTGGCAGACGATGCCGGGGAGGAGGCAGCAATAAAAAAGAGCC
>DAIDJT010000104.1 GCA_027451265.1 Bacteroidales bacterium
AGGTACAGCGCAGGGTTACCGAGGGTAACTACAGGCAGACCTACTCGCGTCCTGAGCAGAGGGCTGAGGGGATGGATCTGCAGCGCAGGACCCGCGACGCGATAAGCCGCGACACTCGTAGCCAGGCCCCGGCCAACGCCGGCACCAGGCGCCAGACAGCGCCTCAGGCAGTGAGCGGCACGGCACCTGCTGAGGGCAGGAGAACCACCGCAGGCACTGCCGGCCGCAGTGCAGCGGAGACCGAAGCAACCAGAAGAGGTACTTCCGGAACCGTAAGCAGGGATGCTGAAGAGAAGGGACAGGTCAGGAGAACCGGCACCGGAACCGTCAGCAGGGATGCGTCAGCAACTGAGACAGCCAGAAGGGCTCCCGCAACGGTGAGCAGGACTGATCAGAACAGTGAGCGCGAGGGGCAGACCAGGGAAGCGGTCAGGAGGACTTCCGCCGCAACGCCTGCAACGGTGAAGAGCGCTGACAGCGAGTCTGCAGAAGCCCGCGAGGCTCAGTCCAGGGAGAATGACAGAAGGGCTGCCGAGGCCAGGGCTGAACAGCAGAGAGCAGACCAGGAGAGAGCCTCACAGCAGCGCGCTGCAGAACAGAGAGCCGCTGAGACCCGCGAATCCGAGAGAAGATCTGCAGAAGCCCGTGAAAATGAAAGGAAAGCCGCTGAGTCAAGGGCTGCCCAGCAGAGAACACAGGAATCCGGTTCCGAAAGAACCATCCGCAAATAATACCTTACTGACTTTACACAGGTCCCGCTGACAACCCGGTCAGCGGGACTTCTTTTTTATACTGCCGCAACAGACCCAACTGTTTGGAATGAATTTTGTTTAACCGGTAGTGCCCTCTTTCAGACTGGCGTGCTATTTTTGCAGGGAGAGGTTATAACTAATACAAAGATAGATAAGGGCGGAACCGAAAAGCCTTATGAGTAGGAAAACATTAAACGATTCAAATCATGAAGAAAATTCTCTTTGTTGTTGCACTGATAAGCCTTAGCGCTGTTGCAGGCGCACAGATAAGCTCCAATGCACTGGGCGCACGCCTTTACGGAGGAGATGCCTATAGCGGAGCCGAACTTTCATACCAGAAGGGACTTAACGAAAGAAACAGGCTTGAGCTTGATGCCAGCTTCGGTTTCAAGCAGGACTTCACCAGGGTGGCTCTCGTCGGTGTTTATCACTGGGACTGGAATATAGCGGGAGGATTCAACTGGTATATCGGACCCGGGGCAAGCATTTCGTATGATAACTTTGACAGCAACACATATGTGAATGTTGGTGTGGGCGGCCAGATAGGCATTGAGTACAAGTTCAGGGATCTGCCGGTGCTTATCAGTCTTGATTCACGCCCAATGTGGGACTTCCTTGGTGATGTCAACGGTCTTGGGGTAGGCGCTGCCCTCGGCATCAGGTTCACCTGGTAGCACTCCACCCGGAAAATACCCTGAATTTATAACTGATCTGTGAAGTACTTACTCAGCCTGCTTCTGTTCATTCTGCCCGTGGTCATGGCAGGCCAGGCAGCCTCAACGGAACCGGAAGAATGGCTCGCTGTCACCCGTGTGGTTGACGGTGACACCTTCTGGGTGGATGACGGCAGCGAAAAGGGGCTTAAAATAAGGCTTATAGGCATTGATGCGCCTGAGCCGCGAAACACGGGAACAAGACCGAAAGGATTTTTCGGTACCGAGTCAACCATTTACCTGCAGGAGTTGTTAAAAGGAAAGAAGATCAGGCTCGAATATGATGTCTCACGGTATGACCGATACGGACGAACACTGGCATATGCCTGGCTCGGGGATGGCACCTTCATCAACGCCGAACTGGTTAAAAACGGTTACGCCACCGTAATGACAATACCGCCAAACGTGAAATATGCGGAGACCTTCACAAAACTTGCTGCAAAAGCACGAAAACAAAACAGGGGATTATGGAAGGGCGACCCTTCCGCAAAATGAAATGAAATGAAAATAGTTGACTGGAAAGAACTTGGCGTTATTGAAACACCGCACAGGGTGGATGTAAGAAAAATGTATGATTTTGAAAACGCCCAGGTGTCACACATCCTCCTTAAACCGGGCGAAGCGCTGAAACCTCACATCACCCCTGTGGATGTATTCTTCTATATCCTCGAGGGTACGGTTGATGTCAGGGTCGGAGATGAAACTGTACCAGTTGTCGCCGACAAACTGGTGGAGAGTCCGAAAGACATTATTCATAATCTTTCGAACAACTCCACGTCAGTCGCCCGCATATTGGTTGTCAAAGCTCCACGACCGGTAAAATCGGCAAGAGTGCTCTGATAATTTATTTAACCTGGTTCAGAAGGGTATTCAGCCTGGTCTGGGCTACTGAACTCTTTTTGGCAAATCCGACATTCTCCACTTCCTTGTGGATTACCCCCTCATATGACCCTGAAATGATCGCGGCTTCTGAATAGGTACCGTTATCTCCCAGAGTTTCGTATTCACCGACACTGATATTATTGAAACTGACCGAATACAGGCCGTTGGTGCCGACAGTAACATCAACGCTGCCTTCGCTCCCGGTCAGGTAGTATGAATCGCCATTAAAAGATATCCCGCTTATAAAGAAGATTCCAAACGGATAAAGACATCTCTGGGTATCATCTGTGAATCCGGTTGAAGCATAATTACCACCGACTGTTTTGACATCCGGGTCCAGCACTGCCAGGGCAAGTGTTGTGGTGTCACCGTTCTGGATGTTTGCGAACATGAACTGAAAGACATGCATTTCATCAGCCGTTCCCTTACCGAAGACCTCCTCAATAAGGTAAACATCGTTTATCAAATACTCTTCACCGTCATAGGTGAATGTGTTCACCGGATCCTTGTCCTTGGAACAGGAAAACATTGTCAGCAGGACAAAAAGCCCGGCAAGAAGAATAGTGTTTTTTTTCATGACAAATAGTTTAATGAATAAGTATATGAGTTTTTCTGAAGATGTTTCCAGTTATCCGGTTGCAGACACGTTATAGTTGAAACAGAAGCAAAAGCTGAATTATTGCAGGAAAGCGAATAAAAATTGATAGTTTTGTATAGGAAAACAATGTCTGCCTGATACCCTTTATATGAAAAAACTCGCTCTTCTGCTTGCACTTACAGCCTTTGCATCTGTCTCATTCTGCCAGGTTGATACTTCCTCAGTATCCTATGTTGCCTATTGGTCGGTTGGCGACTCCTATGACTTTAAGGTCCGCAAAACCAGCATGCAATGGTCAGGAGATTCCCTCACAAAAGATGAGGTATCAGAGTATACTGCCAACTTCGAGGTGATCGATTCAACCGAAAATTCGTACAAAGTCCTCTGGACCTACTCCAATGAACTGGTGAACACATGGGATATACCCGACGAGATGCTCAGTGAGCTTTCGAAGTATGAATTGAACGAGGTCATCTATACAACGACCGAGTTGGGTGAGTTCACCGGAATCGAAAACTGGGAAGAACTTGCCGGGATGATGCGCTCAATGTTCAATGATATCTTCAGGATACTTGCAAAGGATTCGCAGAAGGATTTCGACAGAATGATGCAGACCGTTCAACCCTTCATGGAGATGTTCAGCACAAAGGAGGGCATTGAACAGATGGTCCTTCCCGAACTGCAACTGTTTCATTTCCCCTTCGGGGCGATGATACCGGTGGGTGACACCATCAGGTATGAGGATCTGTTGCCGAACCTGCTCGGCGGCGAACCGATAAGGGCTGACGCGAAGCTGTGGTTCGAGGAGGTGGACTTTGATGAGGAACGAAGCCTGCTTGTTCAGGAATCGAAGCTTAACCGTGATGATACGATGGCCTTCCTGAAAAATATCCTGAACAAAATGGGAGCAGTCGGGGAAGAATTTGACAGGACACTCTCTGAGGCTGTCTATTCAGTTGACACATCGAACCGGTATGACTTTTATTACTATCCGGGAGTGCCGGTAAAGATTGACTTTAACAGGCATACCCGTATCGATGTGGGCGGGGAGAAAAACCGGAGAGATGATACAATCACAATTGAACTGCTCTGAAACGCCAGATGAATGGGCAGAAAGGCTATAATTAAACAATGAGGCGTGTGAGAATCCGGGAATTATCATTGCTTATCCTGGCCGCTGCCACACTGCTGATGACGGCATCGTGCTCCCGTCGTGCCCATCCCTCTTCGTCAGTAAATAGCGGTACGCGGTCAGGCAACACGGGCATCCTCCTGGAGGCTCCCGGAGTCACTCTTCGCCTTTCAGGCGTAACAGTCAGCTCTTCTGAAAAAAAGCGCCTCGAGGAGTTCATGGCAGCCGGTATTGAAAACCCGGCCGGCAAACCCGGAGTCACTCCCGAGGCTATAATTGCGACAGCCCGGGGGTACCTGGGAGTGCCGCACTGCATGGGCGGAACAACTGCAAAATGCATGGACTGTTCAGGGCTTGTGTTCAGGGTATTTGCAGCTAATGGGATAGTCCTTCCACACAGCTCTGAGGAACAGGCAAGGTTTGGCAGAATTATTCAGGACCGCACTTCACTCATGCCGGGTGACCTGGTATTCTTTTTCAGGACCTACACTACCAGCCGGGTGATAACCCACTCAGGCATCTGGCTGGGCGACGGCAGCTTCATTCACACATCGAGCAGCCAGGGGGTGACAGTCACAAAGCTTGACGAACCATACTGGAAAGAGCGATACCTCTTCGGCACGAGGATCCTTCAGTAAACCAGGCTGCCCCGTCCGGCATGCAGGCATGCAGGCGCGAAACAGCCTGGTATTTTGAAGTGAAATATCCTCTGCGCTGAAATGTCACACAGCCGGAAAGGGTCAGATCTTTCTTCCTATATAGAAGACATAACCGTAATACTCCCTGTACCGGTCATATAACACGGCTTCACGGCGCTCATTTTCAACAAGCTCCTCAGCCATTGCGTTGCCCATGTGCTTTTCGAGGAAAACCTCCCGTGCCTTTGCCTGTGGTTTGTAGTAATGTTCAGTCCAGCAGCTTTCGGGCAGGATGAAGCATGCAACGGGGATATACCCTGCTTTCTGCAACACATCAAGCTTGCGGGGAATTGTATCGATGGCAGGGTAGGCATCATGCCAGAACGTTTCGATCTCCTCAGGTCTTTCTTCGGTGAACCAGGAAGCCTCCGTAACTGCCACAAAACCCCCCGGCTTCAGAAACTTATGCCAGTACCTCAGTCCCTTCTCAAAGCCGATATTGTATATGGCCCCTTCAGACCAAATGAGGTCAAGCTCACCTTCCTCAAAGGGAATATCATCCATTGACCCGGCGATGCCCTTCACCCTGTCATCCAGGCCGAGGCTACGTGCATTGGCATTGAAGAGATCAATGAAAGCCGGGAAAAGGTCTATGCCGGTAATACTTCCCGAGGTGTTCTGCGCGAGGGTCATCGTCTGGCCACCGGTTCCGCAGCCAAGGTCGGCTATTCGTGATCCGGCATTAAGGTTATCAATGAAACCCAGCGCCTTCAGAGTCATCTCAGGGCTTCCCGGCCCCTGCCGCTCTATCGCTGAAAAATATTCACATATAAGGTCGAAATTGAACTCGTGTATTGATTTGGTTTCGTCACTCATGACTTTAATGTTTAATTGGTTTGAATTTTTCCCGGGTTACTCATACCGGTTCCCGGGAACGAATAATGAAAGTTACTGATAAATATTGAACTGCACCGCCGGGTGTGCGCCCGGGGTGGCATAGGGATAACCACGGGAGAAATCCCGGGGCTATTTACAGTACACGATCCTTATATAAACTAAACATTCAAAGTTTTGAGATAACAAAGATATGGATTCAGTTGAAACCGGAACTCCCTCCGGGTTGGCTTTTTTTCCCAGCACCAATTATATCCCTGTCAGGTCAGAAATCCGTTCATTGTCCGGCAAGAGACCTTATCATTGAATCAAGCATCTCCTTCAGCCTGACAAGGTCATCTGTCTTAAGCTTCCCTTCAGCCAGGCGGCCGGCAAGTTTCTCAGGGATAACCGATGCTTCCTCCTGCAACTCCTTCCCCTTCGCGGTTAGCTGAACCATAACCTTCCTTTCATCCTCCCTCGAGCGCTTGCGCTTCACGAATCCCTGCTGCTCCATTCGTTTCAGCAGCGGAGTGATGGTGTTTGTATTAAGTATCAGCTTCTTCGCTATATCATTTACCGGCATGCCATCCTCCTCCCAGAGGATCATCAGGACGAGGTATTGCGGGTAGGTTATGCCAAGCCTGTCAAGAAAAGGCTGGTACTCCCTTGTTATCAGCCTGGAGGCTGCATAAACGGGGAAGCAGAGCTGATTGCCGAGTTTTAGCTGTTCGTATGCCATGGTTTCTGTCCGTTCTCCTTACCTCTTCTGCAATAACTTCCTGATGCTATCCTCCATGCTCTCCGGTTTGGTCGTGGGTGCAAACCGCTTTACCGGAATGCCGTTGCGGTCAATAAGGAACTTGGTGAAGTTCCATTTCACCTTCCTGCCCAAAATGGAACCAAGCTCTCCGGTCAGGTATTTAAATACCGGATGTGCAGTCTCACCGTTGACATCAACCTTTGAAAACATGGGGAAGGTCACCCCGTAATTCACAAGGCACCCCTCTGCAATTGATTTCTCATCACCAGGCTCCTGGTTGGCAAACTGGTTGCTGGGAAAACCCAGTATCACAAGGCCTTCGTCACTGTATTTCCTGTACAGCGCCTCAAGACCTTCATACTGCGGTGTGAGCCCGCATTTGCTGGCGGTATTGACAACAATCACCACCTTGCCTCTGTACTCTTCCATGCTTATCTCCTTTCCCTGGAGACTCTTTGCTTTAAACTGGTAAAAATCCTGTTTCATCGTATTTCTTTTTATTTTTTTCATTTCTCAATATGCCCACAGCAAAATCATTTATAATGACAATCCGCACTTATATCTGCTACGATTCTGTCGAACACGACACAAAGATAATAGAAATATTTTATATCGCAAGCGATATTAGTATTTTTTTTAAATCCGGCCCTCGAATAATTAATACGATGCGGATATGGGGCAGGTGGTTGTAAGCCAGGGGCAGCTGCTATCCTTCAGGATTCCATTTTATCACGACTTTGCCGCTGGAGTGTCCTCCGGCAGCATACTTCATTGCTTCAGCAGTTGTTTCAGCTGAGAAGTACTTCCCGATCACCGGTTTGATTATCCCCCGGGCTGCCAGGTCAAGCAGGTAATTCAGGTCGCCCGTGTCGGTTTTTGCAGCAAGGAAAAGAATCTTTTTCCTGCCCACGGACAAAGGTTTTCCGATTACAATGGCCTTGAAAATCTGTGACAGGGCTCCCCCCACCAGCACATACCTTCCGTCGGGCTTCAGTGCCTTGCGGCATTTCAGCAGGGGATAATTCCCGTTGACAGCCAAAATCAGGTCATATTTCCTGTTTCCTGCGGTAAAATCCTCTTTTGTGTAGTCAATCACCCGGTCCGCGCCAAGTGACCGCGACTGCTCCATGTTCCGGGTGCTGCAGACAGCAGTTATCACGGCGCCGAAGTGTCTTGCAAGCTGAATTGCCATGGTTCCTACCCCGCCGCTGCTTCCCAGGATCAGTATCTCCTGCCCCTGGCGGATATTTCCCTTGTTCCTCAAAGCCTGCAGTGCAGTCATCGAGGCCATGGGAATGGCAGCCGCCTCCACAAACGAAAGGCCGGCAGGCTTCATTACAAGAGCTTTCTCAGTTGCAACGGCGAAATCGGCAAAACCTCCGAACCCGCACCCTGAAAGCTCACCCACGACTTCACCACCCGGCCTGAAAAGCGTCACATTCTTTCCGGCTGATTCCACAACACCCGAGACGTCTGCACCGAAGATCTTCCGCGCCGGTATCATTCCCATCTTCATCGAGCGGTAATCCGCAGCATTGACCGAGACAGCACGGATTCTCACAAGCACCTCATCATCCTTCGGGGCCGGTTTCTCAACGTCGCAATAAACAAGCCTGTCAGGCTTTGCTGACTTATTATATACAACTGCCTTCATAATCCTATGCTAAACCTCCTTCGGTTTTCCCCAGGTAAGCACTATGATCATCCCCACAACTGCCATGATTACAGCGCTGGCCACGATCTCCAGCACTATCGGCAGCAACGATTTGTACATTGTTGTCATCGAGTAGAGTGACAGGTCTATTGTAGCGGTAAAGAGAGCTCCGAACAGTGCCCCTGTCTTCAGTCCGTCAATGATTGCCCTGGCCCCTGACCACTTCAGGAAAAGGGTCAGAAACAGTGCCAGAAGGAGATTGGATAAGATAATTGCCCACCAGATCATTTCCATATCCGGACGGTTGGCACATGTGTTGGTCATCGGAGAGAAGAAATCATAAAGAAGTACCCCGTAAACGATCCATCCGAGGAGGAAGTAAGCTATTCCCCCGAATAATGTTCCCCGTAAGATTTTCATGGTTTGTGTTTTTTGGTTACCTGTACAATTTATGAAAAAAAATCAGGATAAATGGCCCGGGTATCAACCATTGCGTGCTTCATGCCAGGGCGGCACTGACATTTTTTTTACCTTTAACCC
>DAIDJT010000105.1 GCA_027451265.1 Bacteroidales bacterium
TGCGTGTACCGGTGTTCGTTGTGCCCTGCACCTCTGGTATGGTTGTACCTGTAGTGCTTCTCCTGCTGTTCATGTCACCGGAAGGTGCGTAGCCTGACTTGCTCCTGGTGCCGGCGGAGGATGAGCCTCTTGACATTGAACTGTACCCGCCCCTGCGGCCAATCTGTGCTATATATTCAGGATTGTTGCTTGAAGGATAACCGTAACCATAGTACCAGGGATTGTAGGAATGATAACCGTAACCATAGTATCCGGGGTAGTAATTATAGTAAGAGTACGGGTATCCGCCCCAGTAGCTGTAAGGGCTGTAATACGAGTACGGGCTGTAATAGTCATACATGAAGGGATCATATCCCCAGTAATAGGGTGATCCGTAAGGATCCCAGTAGCCGTAGCCGAAGCCGAGCCTCATGGAGAACGGCGAGAAGTAGAATGGATCTCTCCAGTAGGGATAGAAGTAATCATCATTGAAGAGGTATATTCTTTCGGCTGCGCTTCCGTAGTAGTTGTTCACTACCGTTGCCTCTCCGGCAGCGGCATATGACGAATACTCATCGGCAGGCTGGTATTCATCAGCGATAAGTGTATCACCTGCGTATATATTGTCATAGTAAGCCTCGCCATTACTCCTGGGCTGGACAGTGGTGCCTGACACTGTCACCGGATTCGCTGACGGCCTGTAATACAGGTCATCGTTATTGGCTCCGGTGAAGCGGAGTGACGAGCATGAACTTGTTATCACAAGTACTGCCGGGATAATATACCAAAACCTTTTCATTTCAATCTCCTCCTGGTTATCTTTCCAAAATTATACAAATTCCGTACCAATTCCACTCAGGATGCCAGATATTTATCATCCTCAGTCTTAATCAAAATAACGCCATCATAACATGTCTTCCTTTCCGGTTCACAAGATTTGTATAATTTTACGCCAGTTTTTTTTGAGAGTTGAAAGTAGAAAAACAACAATAACAGAGGAATGGCGAAATTTCTTACAAACAGGGAAGAGAATTATTCACAGTGGTACAATGACCTGGTGATAAAAGCTGACATGGCAGAAAACTCAGCGGTGCGAGGCTGCATGGTCATTAAGCCGTACGGATATGCGATATGGGAAAAGATACAGTCAGAGCTTGACAGGATGTTCAAGGCCACCGGTCATGTCAATGCATATTTCCCGCTTTTTATCCCGAAATCATTTTTCAGCCGTGAGGCCGCTCACGTAGAAGGGTTTGCAAAGGAATGTGCGGTTGTAACACATTATAGGCTGAAAAATTCTCCTGACGGCAAGGGCATTGTTGTTGATCCGGATGCCCGCCTGGAAGAGGAGCTCATTGTGAGGCCAACCTCGGAGACAATTATCTGGAACACCTACAAGGACTGGATCCAGTCATACCGTGACCTGCCGTTGCTCATCAACCAGTGGGCCAACGTGGTCAGGTGGGAGATGAGGACAAGACTTTTCCTTCGTACAACTGAATTTCTGTGGCAGGAGGGGCATACGGCCCATGCCACCAGGCAGGAGGCCGAAGAGGAGGCAACAAGGATACTGAATCTTTATACTGACTTTGTCGAGAATTACATGGGAGTGCCGGTAATAAAGGGAGTAAAGACTGAGAGTGAGAAGTTTGCAGGTGCCATTGATACCTATACAATCGAGATGCTCATGCAGGACGGCAAAGCGCTGCAGGGCGGAACCAGCCACTTCCTGGGGCAGAATTTTGCAAAGGCATTTGATGTACAGTTTACAAACCAGGAGGGTAAGCTTGACTATGTATGGGCGACTTCATGGGGGGTCACTACCCGCCTGATAGGCGCGCTCATTATGGCTCATGCAGACAACAACGGCCTCGTGCTGCCGCCGAAGCTTGCCCCGATCCAGGTGGTTATAGTACCCATCTACAAGGGCAATGATCAGCTTGATAAAATCTCCGATATCGCCGTTGACCTTAAAAGACAGCTCGAGAAGGCAGGTCTCTCGGTTAAATATGACAACCGTGATACCCAGAAGCCAGGCTTCAAGTTCGCTGAATACGAGCTTAAGGGTGTGCCCGTGAGGCTGGCCATAGGGCCACGCGATGCGGAAGAAGGGACAGTGGAAATAGCGCGCCGTGACACGCTGACCAAGGAGACCATCAGGCGCGAAAACGTCGTAGGGCATGTCCTCGGTCTCATGGATGACATCCAGCAGAACATCTTCAGGAAAGCAGTTGAATTCAGGGAAAACAACACTTTTACGGCTGACACCTGGGAAGAATTCACCGATATCATTGAGAACAGGGGCGGCTTTGTGCTTGCACACTGGGACGGCACTGCGGAGACCGAAGAGAAGATCAAGGACCTTACCAAGGCCACCATCAGGGCAATCCCTCTCAACAGCCCGGAGGAAAAGGGCAGTTGCATCCTTTCCGGCAAACCCTCAAACAGAAGGGTACTGTTCGCAAGGGCTTACTAAAGAGATTCATATGGACATTGTCCGCAGCATGATCGCCCTCCCATCCAGGTAGCGTGACCTGTTTTTAATGCATACCGGTTGTTTTTGTGTGAAATAAATCTGTAATTTTAGACAGTTGAGCAATCGGATTATTATGGCGGATGAGATTACACAAAGCAAGGTTCAGATAGTAGACACTCTCAAAGGCAAATCGGTATTGAAACAGAAGGTATTTGACAATACCGCTGTAGCCTTCATGATGGTGAAGGAAATACTGAAGAACCTTGCCCGGGATGTGAATGGCAATCTGACAGGCATTGACCAGAGAATCCGGATGGAATATACTGACAGAAGCACCTTTGATGCCCAGCTCAAGGTTGCCGGTGACCTGCTTCTTTTCAGCATGCACTCCAACATATTCCAGTTTGACCGCGAACACCCGGCCTGGAAGACCGCCTATATACAGAAGAACAAATTCAACGCCTACAGCGGCATAATAAACATATACAACTTTCTTGCTGATTCATTCAAGTATTCGAGACTTGATGACCTTGGTTACCTTATCGCCCGTATCTTTGTCAACCATGAGAACCAATATTTCGTGGAAGGGAAGAGACAGATGGGCATGCTGTTCACCAACTACGGCAATGAGGCGTTCAGCCCGGAATCACTGAAGAAGATTGTTTACACTGCAATTAACTACTCACTTGAATTTGACCTTCTGGTGCCGCCGTATGATACTGTTAAGATTGCTTCAGTGGGCCAGGCAGAATCAAAGATACAGCACTCAAGGCTGATTACCGGGAAACGACTCGGATTCCAGTTCAACTCCGACGATGTTCTGGATGACAATTCAAAGCCACAGTGAAGCAATGCGCAAATAGCACAGTCAAAACCGTTTTTTGTTCCATCCTGACGTTGATTTTTTTCCTGCCCGCTTTCCATGCACGGGCCCAGGATTCAAGTGTCCCCGATTCTCTGTCAAAAGCTTTCTATGACTCACTGAAGGTGAAAGCCGAAAGACGGAGGCTGACCAGCCTTCTGTATGACATGATCATAGTCGCGCCGGCAACTCAGGGGCCGGCCAGGGAAGAGCTGAAAAGCACAAGGACCTACGAAGCTTATGAGGGAAAAACAATACGCACCATAGAAATCATCAGGCTTGATGCCTTCGGACAGGACATAAACGATCCTGAGGATAAAAGCCCGTCACGTGCTGAGAGACTGATGAACTCAACCTATACAAAAACCAGGAAATTCGTCCTGTCCCAGCACCTTGTATTCAGGAAGGGAGACACTGTCTCGGCACTCAGGCTTGCTGACAATGAACGGCTCCTCAGGGAGCTGCCTTTCATTGACGATGCCCGGATAACGGTTGTGCCTGCAGACAGCAACTTTGCAGACATCGCCGTGGTGGTGCGTGAAAAATATCCGGTGGGCATAAACCTCCGGATTGATGACCTGAAGAGCGGAAGAATAGGCGTATTCACCAGGAATTTTGCAGGGTTTGGTCATGAACTTGAGATCAGCCTTCCATACAACTATAATAAGTACAACACCCCGGGCATAGGACTGAGGTACTCTGTCAACAATATAGCCCGCTCTTTCTCTGATCTGAAGATGCAGTTCTCTGATGGCCTGGGCACAACTCTCCTCGGAGGCGTATTCAGCAGGAATTTCGTCACTTCCGAAACAAAATATGCCTGGTCAGCATCGGTAATGTTCACACGGACCAACGATGGCATTGACACCATGGCAGTTCCTGCTCCTTTACGGTTTACACGGCAGGATTACTGGGCAGCAAGGTCTTTCATGCTTGACAGGAGGAGTGTCACCAGGCTGATAATCACCGGGAGGTATATGCATAACAATGTCTTCAGGAGACCTTTGATTGATGATTTTTCATATTACCGGTTCCAGAACTACAGGACTGTCACCGGAAGCCTGACGGTAACCTCCCAGAGATTCATAAATACCTCCCTGATATACAGTTATGGGCGAACGGAAGATATCCCGTACGGGTATATGGCTGAGCTTCTCCTTGGACGGGAGAACAATGAGTTCAAATGGAGAAGCTATGCCGGACTATCAGTTGCATACGGAAATTTCTTCACTGGTCTCGGTTATCTCTATGCCGGGGCAGGCATTTCTGCCTTTTACAACAAGGGCAGCACCGAGCAGGGTATGGTACAGGGCAGCCTGAGGTACTTCACCCCGCTGGCCCGGGTGGGGAGGTCAAAGGTGCGAACCTTCATGAACCTGAATTTCACGAGGGGTTTTAACAGGTACTCCGATGAGTGTCTGTACTTCAGAAACGACGGTCTGATAAGAGGTTTCCGGAATGACTCCCTTAGCGGGAATACACGCCTTGCGCTCTCATTTGAACCGGTGCTCTTTATTAACAAGCCGCTGATAGGATTCAGGTTTGCACTCTTTGCCTTCGCTGATGCAGGAATTCTGTCAAGGAGTGAGTTCATGGAAGACAGTTTTCATGCAGTAACTGCCCTGGGAGCCGGGGTAAGGATAAGAAATGACCAGCTTGTACTCAATACACTCCAGGTGAGGATTGCCTGGTATCCCAACTCTCCTCCATGGTCAGAAAGTTCCTGGGTGACAGCCAACAGCATGGTAAAACTCATACCTCCCCGCTTTGAGCCCGATCCTCCAGGACTGGTTCCCTACCTGTGAACCGTATCTGCCCCGGTCTGCCATTTGTTGATTAGGTTTTTCGCCGTATCAGGTCACTGTTACGATGATGATTTATACCTTTGCTGAAAGCCATGGATATGCTCAGCCGATTTCTGGAATTTTCCGAAAAGGAAAAGCTCTTTACAAGGAGCAGCAGGCTGCTGCTTGCCGTAAGCGGAGGCATTGACTCCATGGTAATGGCCCGTCTCTTCAGGGAGGCCGGCATTGAGCACGCGATAGCCCATTGCAACTTTTCGCTCAGGGGTGATGAATCTGACGGTGATGAGGCGTTTGTTGCATCGCTGGCGCGTGAAGAAGGCATTCCCTTCTTCAGCACAAGGTTTGATACACTTTCATATGCAGGCACGCATAAGGTTTCGGTACAGATGGCGGCCCGCGAACTAAGGTATAACTGGTTCAGCTCGCTTCTCCGCTCCGGAGGCTATGATGCAGTTGCTGTTGCCCACAACCTGAATGACAATGCAGAAACTTTCCTGATCAACCTGTCAAGGGGTACCGGGCTGAACGGACTGACCGGAATGAGTCCGCGTACCGGTGATATCATCAGGCCCCTGCTTTTCGCCACCAGGGATGAGATAGCATCATATGCTGATGCCAGGGAAATAGGCCACAGGGAGGACAGTTCCAACGCAGAAGTGAAATACATCCGCAACAGGATAAGGCACCTGGTCATCCCGGAGATGGAGAAGATAAACCCCGGCATTATAACTGCCGTGACTGATACCATGAGGCACCTCTCCTCCGCCTCGGCTATCATGGAAACATACATCTCACAGCTTGGAAGCCGCATATTCAGCATTTCCGGTGACACCACCGTGGTTGAAATCAGCAGTCTTATGGAACTGCATCCGCAGGAACCTCATCTGTTCGAGCTTTTCCGCCCCTTCGGTCTCTCCCCCAGGCAGACGGGCGAAGTCATGTTACTCCTCGGTTCAGAGACGGGTAAATCAGTTTACACTTCCACTCACCGGCTGCTTAACGACCGCGGAAGGATCATCATTACACCGGGGAACGTAGGAAAACCTGCTGAGTATTTCTTCAACTCTGTTGACGAAATGCGTATCTCAGGTCTTTTCAGCAGCGTACGGATAACGGAATCGTCTGACGACGAACTTCCTGCAAGTCATCTGACAGCATGTCTTGATCTTGACAGGGTGGCTTTCCCGGTCACAGTGAGAACCCGGGAGCCAGGTGACAGGTTCATGCCGCTGGGAATGAGCCAGATGAAGAAAATCAGTGACTTCCTCATTGATCTTAAGGTGCCAGCAACAAAAAAGGAGCAGGTCCTTCTTCTGATATCAGGAAGTGATGTCATGTGGGTTATGGGTTACAGGATAGATGACAGGTTCAAGATCAGGCCCCGAACCCGGAGAATCCTCGTTCTTGCAGTCTGATGGCTGCAAGGAAATTGCGCAAAGTGACCGTTACCTGTCCCTTGGTCCGTTAATACCGCGGTCAATCATAAGCAGGTCAGCCAGGCCGATGGCCACAGCTGACTCCAGTATGACCGGGATGCGCCGGGCAATACAGGCGTCATGCCTGCCAGTTATCTCGAGGTCAGCCATCTCGCCCCTGGCAGTGTCAAACGTTTTCTGCGGAACGCCGGTACTGGCTGCCGGTTTGACTGAGACCCTGATGATAAGGTCATTGCCGTTTGTAATGCCGCCGTTGATTCCGCCTGCATTGTTGGTTGATGTCTTTCCCCTTGCGTCAATGAAGGGATCATTATGCATTGACCCGTAACTCCTTGACGATGCGAACCCTGCCCCGAACTCCACACCGTTTACTGCCGGAATGCCGAAGGCAATCATACCCAGGGCTGCCTCCACTGACATGAATGAGGGTTCCCCGATGCCCTTAGGAACATTTTTAACCACGCATTCCACCACACCACCCACGGTGTCATTGGTTTCCATGGCTCTGGCAATGGCAGCAGTGGTGTCCTTTTCGCCTCCGGCTTCCACCAGGGTTGCTGAAATGATTGCAGGTGACAGTATCTTTCGTGCAAAGTAACCGGCGGCAACTATGCCCCATGTAAGGCGGCCGGAGAAATGACCTCCTCCGCGCATGTCGCTGAAACCCTTGTATTTGTATCCGGCGGTGAAGTCGGCATGACCCGGCCTGGGAATGCTTGTGAACTGTTCATAGTCGCCCGGCCGGAAATCATTGTTACGGGTACAGAGTACCAGCGGTGCCCCGGTGGTACGGTCATTGATGATTCCGCTTATGATTTCAGGCTCGTCGGTCTCCCTTCGGGCAGTTGTGCCGGGCAGAAGCCCCTTTCTCCTGGAGAGGTCTGCCATCAGCTCCTCGCGCCAGAAAGGCAACCCTGCCGGGCATCCGTCAATCACCACTCCCACTGCCGGTCCGTGTGACTCCCCGAACAGTGATACCCTGAATATTGTTCCTACAGTGTTCATCTTCCCTGTTTTTATTGACTTTGACTTTCCTTTTCGTTGTAATAATTTACAAATGCCTGCAATTCGGTTACCGATATTCTTTTAATCACTGCCCGGCCCACTGACCTGAGCAGTACGAAATTCACGGAGCCGGACTCACTCTTTTTGTCTCTTGATATCATACCGGTGACACCTGACGGCAACAAGTACGCGGTCAGAAGGCCGGCCTTTTCAAGAGCGCCCTCCAGAAGCTTCAGCTCCGGATTTGCCATCTCCCCCATCCATACTGACAGTTCTGCGGCAATGATCATCCCCTGTGCCACTGCCACCCCGTGAGGAATCTTGTAATGAGTCTCAAGCGGGTGTCCGAACGTATGCCCGAAATTGAGAAGTCTTCTCGGTCCTTTCTCAAACGGGTCATGTCTGACCACTCCTGCCTTTATCCTGACGGCACGCCGGATAAGGTCACCCAGCACTTCCGGGTCCCGGGCCATTGCCTGTCCGGCAAGGGCTGAGATGTCAAAGAACAGGTTTCTGTCACGTATGACGGCATGTTTGAAAAGTTCACCCAACCCTGACTTCATTTCTGACTCAGGCAGGGTGGCGAGCATTGCATGGTCACACAGCACGAACTCCGGCTGACGGAAAGTGCCGATAATATTTTTGTATTCCCCCAGGTTCACGCCGGTCTTTCCGCCGATGCTTGCGTCTACCTGCGAAAGGAGTGTGGTGGATATGAACCCGTGCCTGACTCCCCTCATGTACACGGAGGCCACCATTCCCGCTATGTCACATACCACTCCGCCGCCGATCCCAAGGATGAATGATGACCGGTCTGCGCCAGCCTAAAGCAACCTTCTGCAGAGCTCCTCAACCACCTGCAGAGTCTTGCTCCTCTCCCCTGCCCCGATGGCAAGCACCTCTCCGGGAGGGAACATGTTCCCGTACAG
>DAIDJT010000106.1 GCA_027451265.1 Bacteroidales bacterium
CCTCGAGGACATGCTCCGCCTGATGAAGGATGAGGGTGTTGAAGAAGAAAAAACCACAGGCAATGAACTATAAAAGTCTTTTAATGGTGGCCATGATTCTGCCGGCCTGGCTTACCGTCACAGGCCAGCAGATTTCTGACAGCAAGACACTGAGAAAATCATTCCGGGCCGGCAGCGATGCTATCCTCGAGGTGAACAACAAGTATGGCGACATACACATCACTCATTCACGGAATGATTCAATAACAGTCACGGCAGAGATCACAGCCTCGTCAAACAGCGGTGACAAGATTAATGCCCTGATGTCAGACGTCGAGGTGAACATCACGGAGGCAGGTACCTCAGTGCGGGCAGTGACCTCGTTCCGGAAGGGGATCACTCCCTTGTTCGAGAGCCTCAAGGGTCTGACGAAGAACCTGGTCAACTTCGACTCACGGCTCAAGATTGATTACCGGATAGAGTGCCCGCCATCAACGGTACTGAGGATCACCAACAGTTACGGTGATGTTTACATTGGAGATGAAACTCCGGTATTGGCGCTTAAACTGTCAAACGGAAACCTGGATGCTGCTGCGGTTGGCAATGCCCAGATGATGGAACTCACCTTCTGCAAGGCCAATGTAAGGACCATCAGCGAGGGCAAGCTGACACTCTCCTTCAGTGAACTGCGTACCAGGGAAGCAGGCACGATAAAGCTTTCAGGGACATCATCAAAGGCGTGGATTGACGCATGCAAATCGGCTGACCTGGATTCCAAGCGTGATGACTTCCATTTCGGAACCCTCGGGGTAATGACAGGGACAAGCTACTTCAGCGACATTATTGCTGACCGGATGACCGGTGAGATCAACATATCAGCAAAATACGGGAACCTTTCGTTCGAGAACGTTGACCGTGGGTTCAGGCTTATTGACATACGTTCTTCCTATACTGACATTGACATGGCACTGGAAGAAAACTCAGCCTATGACCTTGAGATAAGACATGTCAACGCATTCGTTTCGCTTCCCGGCTTCAAGCCGGAGCCTGAGAAAACGGAGATTAACGCCGAAGACAAGGTCTTTCTTACAAAAGCCTCAGCCGGCAGCGGCACAGGCCGTCCGCAGATAAGGATCGATGCAACCAGGGGCGAAATAAGGCTGCTCCAGAAGTAGTTTTTTTTCGTGGGATGCAACTGATGCCTGTTTTTAATGTCCTTATGGGGGAACAGTAAAAGGAAAATCAATATGAAAAAAGTAATTCCGGCCATCATTCTGGCCATGACGACACTTGCCGCCTGCAGCCTGTTCGGAGACTGCATAGACGGCAACGGGGATGTGCAGACCGAAGAAAGGACTGCAGTTCCGTTCACCGCTATTGCCAACGAGGCATCATTTGACGTGAATTATATCCAGGGTGATGATTTTTCAATCACCGTGGAAGCTGAAAGTAACGTTTTGCCTTATATAGAGACAAAGGTCAGGGCCGGTGCCCTGGAGATAGGTACTATAAGGGGCACCCATTGCCTTAATTACACCAGGCACCCGGTCATCACCGTTACGGCTCCGGTGATAAGTGAGATAGTCAACTCCGGGTCAGGCGACATTATTGCCGGACCGCTCTCGGGCGGAGATGTCAGGATTGTAAACAGCGGCTCGGGTGATATTACTACGGGAACCATATCTGGCAACGAAATCTCAATTGTCATGTCCGGATCGGGAGACGTATTGACTGATGACATTGATGCAACCTCATTCAAAGCAACTCTGTCAGGGTCAGGTGACCTGACGGCTGCCGGGGAGGCAACTACTAGCCGGTATGTTGTTTCCGGATCAGGATCTGTCTTCTCACGTAACTTTGCCAGCAACAGCGCGACAGTGACGACGTCAGGATCGGGGTCAGTCTACCTCACGGTTCAAAGTCAGCTTGATGCGGTTATCAGTGGCAGCGGGAACATTTATCTCGCGGGTGACGCTGATGTGAACCTGACACGCACGGGTTCAGGCCGTGTGATCTACCTGTAGAAAAAGGTTCTGTCAAAAAAGCAGAGACAGGTCCCCAGGGCCTGTCTCTGTTCAGTTTTACCGGTTGGTAAAGTGTCCGTACCTCAGGTGAGGTCAATTTCGTTACCCTGCCTGTCAAAGAATTCGTACTGCAGGAAATGGTAGGATTCGATTCCCTGCACCTTGATGCTGACACCGTACTGCTTGTTTGTCCTGTTGATTCTCGAGAACAGTCCCTCCTTAAGGTATGCAGCCACGAAGGGATGGGTTCTGAGGATAAATCTGCGGGTTTTGACCTTTTCAATGATTGAGGTCAGTGTGCGTTCAATATCATCGGTAATCAGGATTGCAGGGGCAGTTTTTCCCTCGCCCCTGCAGACCGGGCATTTCTCGTCAGTGACTATTGTCATTTCAGGACGTACCCGCTGGCGGGTGATCTGCATCAGTCCGAATTTACTGAGGGGCAATATATTATGTTTGGCCCTGTCAGAGCTCATAAGCTCCTTCATCCTGTCATGGAGGGTCTGGCGGTTTTCGTTTGACTGCATGTCGATGAAGTCAATAACGATTATGCCGCCCATATCGCGCAGGCGCAGCTGACGTGCGATCTCCCTTGCAGCCTCGAGATTGACGGAGAGGGCGTTTGACTCCTGGTCGGAGCCTGATTTTGACCTGTTGCCGCTGTTGACGTCAACGACGTGCAGTGCTTCGGTATGTTCAATTATAAGGTATGAACCGCCCTTGAATGAAATGGTGCGTCCGAAGAGTCCCTTGATCTGGCGGCTGACGCCAAAATGATCAAAAATGGGGAACTGCTCCTTGTATACCTTAACTATCTTTTCCTTCTCAGGGGCGATTTCCCTGATGTAACTTTTCACTTCGCCGGCTATGACCTCATCATCCACGATGATGCTGTTGAAGTCGGTACTGAGTATATCCCTGAGGATGGTTGTCGTGCGGTTCATCTCGCCCAGGAGCAGGCGCGGCGACTTGACATCGCGGTGCACTCCTGAGAGGGCTGTTTCCCATCGGTTAATAAGTTCCCTGAGTTCGGCATCCAGTGCAGCCACCTTCTTTCCTTCGGCAACTGTGCGAACGATGACGCCGTAATTTTTCGGTTTAATGCTCTGTATCAGGAGCTTGAGGCGATTGCGTTCGTCGCTGTTCTCGATCTTGGAAGAGACTGAGACCTTGTCTGAGAATGGCATCAGGACGAGATTTCGCCCTGCTATGCTCACCTCCGAGGCAAGCCTTGGCCCCTTGGTGGAAATTGGTTCCTTGGTTATCTGCACGATAACTGTCTGTCCTGTTGTCAGTACATCAGCTATCTTCCCGTCCTTGTCAATGTCAGGTTCAGCTTTGAACTTTGACATTGCCGTTGATCTGGCCTTGTTTTGCGTGGCCAGCTGGTAATAACGGTGGAGGGTCCTGAACTGGGCTCCCAGATCCAGGTAATGCAGGAAAGCATCCTTTTCGAAACCAACGTTTACAAACGCTGCATTAAGCCCCGGCATTATCTTCTTTACCTTTCCCAGGTAAATGTCGCCGACTGAGAATTTTACATTCCGCTTTTCCTTATTTAGCTCGACAAGCTGCTTATCCTCGAGAAGTGCAATGGATATCTCAGCATCATTTACGCTGATAATTAAATCCTTATTCACATTCCGGAATTTGTTGCCAGCCAATAGCTATTTTTAAAATGCAACTAACCTAAAGATCAATGGATCTTTAGGTTAGATATAAATAGCTACAGACTACGCATTTATGCTATTTCTTCTTCTTATGCCTGTCTTTCCGCAAGCGCTTCTTGCGCTTGTGGGTCGCCATCTTATGCCTTTTTCTCTTTTTACCGCTTGGCATGCTGTTACTTCTTAACGTGTGATTTAACCTTGGTTATGAATGTCTTGGCAGGTTTGAATGCCGGGATATTATGGGCAGGAATAATAATAGTCGTGTTCTTTGAAATGTTCCTGGCTGTCTTCTTCGCGCGTTTCTTTACGATGAAGCTGCCAAAACCCCTGAGGTACACATTATTGCCGGCAACCATCGAGTCTTTTACTGATTCCATAAAAGCCTCAACTGTCTTCTGAACGGTTACTTTCTCAATTCCAGTGTTCTTGGCAATTTCGTTAACAATGTCTGCTTTTGTCATGTTGCAAGAATTTTAAATTCAACAAATTATTTTGATGTTCTGTTTTTTTCAATGTGCAAATATAAAATATTATTTATCAATATCAGGTGACAAAACTTTTTTTTCACTCCGAAATTGCTGATTTTTTGATACCTATAAAATATGCAGGGTTGAAACAGGCCTCCCGGGCATACCCGGCAGGCGACTCCTGCAGGGGAGACAGCACATCGGAACCTTCAGAGTTATTTTTTTCGTAACTTTACAGCCTTTACAAGTAGGTAACTAATAATAAAGCTATGTCATTCAATAAGGTAATACTGGTAGGCAACGTCGGCAAGGATCCGGAGATCAGGCGTTTCGAAAACAATATAAAGGCATCCTTTTCACTTGCAACAAGTGAGACATACACTCCCAAGGGTGGCGATAAGGTGACGCAGACCGAATGGCATAATATTGTGGCCTGGAGAAGACTTGCAGAGCTTTCGGAGAACTATATCCGGAAGGGATCGCAGATACTTGTGGAGGGCAAACTGCGCTACAGGTCATATGATGACCGCGACGGAAACAAGAGATATGTTGTGGAAGTGGAAGCCGAGGTGATACAGCTTCTTGGCCGCAAATCCGACAGCCCCGGCCAGCAGGGCCAGAGTTACCAGGCAGGCTCACAGGGATACCAGAACAACAGCCAGGGCGGCAACCATGGCTATTCCTCTCCTTCACAGCCATCATCACCCATGACCGGAGAAGGCCCCGTTGAGGATCTCAGCTCTCACGACACTGCAGATGATCTGCCCTTCTAGGTAACCAATACTGATGATTTTGGAGACGCTATTCTCAGGTTTATTCACGGGAATCATTGCGCAGACCACTGGCGCAGGGTCACCAGTTACCCTGGCATCGGAAATTGTCATCCTTGTTTTGCTCATCATTGCATCTGCCTTTATTTCAGGTTCAGAGGTAGCATACTTCTCGCTTACCCCGAATGACATTGAAGAGCTTCACCACCGCAAGGGCAGGAGACAGTCAACAGCCCTGCGCCTGCTTTCGAAGCCAGACAGGCTGCTGAGTACCATACTCGTGGCCAACAATGTCATCAATATTGCAATAATCATTCTCGCCGCCTTCATCAGTTCCAGGCTGTTTGACCTTAGTGACAACCCCGTTCTGTCTTTTATAATTGAGGTGGTTGTAATCACCTTCATGCTTCTTCTCTTTTGTGAGATAATACCCAAGGTCCTGGCCTCAAGAAGCCAGCTGAAGTTCGCCCTGATGATGGCACCTGCCCTCACCTTCACAACAAAATTGTTCAGACCACTGGCATCCCTCCTGGCCTATTCATCCTTCTTCGTCCGCCACAGGCCGAAATCACGGGATTCAGGGCTAAGCATTGACGACCTGTCAGCCGCCCTTGACCTGACCTCGGCAGAGATAAAGGATGACAAGGATCTGCTTAAGGGGGTTGTCAGGTTTGGCAACACCAGCGTCAGCGCCATCATGTGCCCGAGAATGGACGTCACCGCCCTTGACATAACCAGGGGATTCCATACAATAATGCCCGAGGTTGTCGAATCAGGCTTCTCGCGCATTCCGGTGTACTCCGGCACCTTTGACAACGTAAGGGGTATCCTGTTTGTCAAGGATCTTCTGCCCCACCTGGGCAAACCTGACAATTTCCGGTGGCAGACACTCATCCGGCCTGCCTATGTAGTGCCGGAGACGAAAAAGATAAGTGAACTGCTCAAGGAGTTCCAGGCAAAGAAGATTCACATGGCCATTGTCGTGGATGAATACGGAGGCACCAGCGGACTGGTGACACTGGAGGATGTACTGGAGGAGATAGTGGGTGAGATTACCGATGAGACCGATGAGGAGGAACCTCTTTTCAGGCAGACGGGCGAAGGTAAGTGGGTGTTTGACGGCAAGATACTGTTGAATGATTTCTACCGCATTACAGGGCTGGAAGATGACCCGTTCGGTGAAGTGAGGGGCGACTCCGAGACGCTTGCAGGATTGCTGCTGGAACTGCTCGGTGAGATACCCACAAAGGGAATGGAGATTTCTGCAGGAGGCTTCATGTTTACAATTGAAAGTATAGAAAAAAGGAGGATCAGGGAGATCTCCGCCGAAAAGAAAGGGGAAAGCAAATGAGAAAATTTGTTGCAGCCGCGCTGCTGGCTTCAGCACTTCTCTCCGCGGGCTGCGGAGATCCGGCGGTGCCGAAGCCGAAAGGATACTTCAGGATTGACCTTCCGGAAAAGAGGTATGTCAGGTTTGATACCCCCTGCTCCTACTCCATTGAGTACCCGCAGTATGCTGTAATCAACCTCCATCCCGTGGCTGCCACAGACACCTGCTGGATGGATATCGAGTTCCCTTCACTGAAGGCAAAATTACACCTCTCCTATTTCAACCTGCACAATAATCTGGCTTCCCTCACCGAGCTGTCACGTGACATGGTTTACAAACACACCATAAGGGCTGAGGCTATCGATGAGAAGCTCTGGGCAGATGACTCGTCAAAGGTCTACGGCATACTCTATGACCTGAAGGGCAACACAGCATCTTCAGTGCAATTCTTCATGACAGACAGCACAAGCCATTACCTCAGGGGGGCACTTTACTTCACCGCCCAGCCCAACGAGGACTCACTGATGCCGGTAATTTCCTTCATCAGGGAAGACATCGTTCACCTCATCGAGACTCTGAACTGGAGATAAAACATGGGTTGCATCACCAAGCACTATCTGAACAAGGAGACAGTAATCGGAGTCTGGAAGATCGAAGAGGATATCGATACCCTTTTTTCAATGGTGGAGTTCAGCCCTGAGGACAACAGGAGATACGAAGTGTTCCGGAGCAACTCACGCAAGACGGAGTTCCTGAGCGTCAGGGCCCTGCTGGCGGAGATGCTGGGACGAGAGGCAAGGATAGTTTACAACAAGAACAATAAACCGTTCATTAAGGACGGCTCACATTTCATCAGCATCACTCATTCCAACAAGCTGACAGCTATTCTGTTAAGCAAGACTGAACGGGTAGGTATCGACCTTGAATACATGAGGGTCAACATCAATGCCTTTGCCTCCAAGTTCCTGAACAAGAGAGAGAAGATAACAAGGCGGTGGGCTGACCGGACTTACCATCTGTATATACACTGGTGCGCAAAGGAAGCTATTTACAAGATCTGCGACAAGGAAGGCATCAACATCGTCAATGACATAACCATTCAACCGTTTGAGGTCAGGGAGTCCGGAGAGATCACAGGCACCGTGGAGAATGAAAGGATCAGTGACAGATTTACCCTCTATTATTCAAGATACGATAATTACACTATCGTCTGGACCAAGAAGAAGCATGAAAGTTGAGATACCCTGGAGAAAAAGGAAGCTTATAGCACAGCTTATTGATCCGGACCGTGCCGGGGAGGAGGTGCTTGTCACTGCCTCACATTTTGGCGTGGAGGTTGGTGTGGATCTCTTTCTGGCCGGCGGCAGCCTGACCGGTGTCAACGTTGCGGATGTCATCAGGCGGCTTAAGCAGCTCTCATCCATCCCGGTGGTGCTTTTCCCGGGCAATCTCACCCAGCTTACGCCGGAAGCTGATGCGGTCTTCCTGCTGTCACTCATCAGCGGACGCAATCCGGAGCTGCTGATAGGCAACCATGTGATTGCCGCGCCTTTCCTTAAGAGTATCAGAGACAGGGTTATACCGGTGGGGTACATGCTCATCGACTGCGGAGGAGGAACGTCTGTGGAGTACATGAGTCAGACTTTGCCAATCCCGTCAGGGAAAACCGATATTGCCGTGGCTACCGCCCTTGCAGGTGAGATGCTGGGAATGAAGGCAATATACCTTGAGGGTGGCAGCGGAGCCGCCAGGCCAGTTGACCATTCATTGATAAGAGCCGTGCGGGAGGAACTGACCATTCCGATTATTACAGGGGGAGGAATCGACTCTGCTGAAAAAGTTGAGAATGCATTTGCTGCCGGGGCCGACATGGTGGTTATCGGCAACGGATGCGAGCAGAACCCGGCGCTGATAAAAGGTGCATGCACCGTCAGGGACAGTTTCAACCGCGATACCGTTACTATCTGATTATACCTGAACCTGAACCTGAGCCTGTACCTGTACCTGTGCCTGAACCTTATCCCGGGCTACAGTTACCTGAAGAGTTCATGAAGCGGATCACCGCTCGATGCATTGGGCAGGGGTATCTTGCACAACACGGAAAGGGTGGTGGCAATATCCCTTGTGCTGACACTGCGGGTCACGGAAGCCCTGCTGGCTGTCCAGCCGAACCAGATCATCGGCACATGGCTGTCATACTCCCAGGGCGAGTTATGCCCGGTGAC
>DAIDJT010000107.1 GCA_027451265.1 Bacteroidales bacterium
TTTTTTAAACACCAAAAAAACATAACGGTGTCCGGTTTTTAGTTGAACTTGTACCTAATCTGTACCCAATATTGTAACTTATTGAAATTCAGGTGTGGCTATGTTTTATATCGCGAGAATAACGGGATAGCAGAGACTGCAAGATAAAAAAAACGGGGGTGTCAACCGGTAAGGCTGACACCCCTGTATTTATCATTTCAGCATGATGCTGCTAGTACGGTGGCAGGTTAAGCGGCAGAACATCATTCATGTACCATACCGTTCCCCGCTTTGATTCCGGGACCCAGAATATGGGTGAGGTATAATTGTCCTCATCCTGCACGGTTTTGAAGTTCTCACCGTTGAGCTGAAGCTCTGTTGACGGATACCTGAGGCGCTCAGGACACGGTTTCATAAACTCGCCCCTGAGAATCATGGGCTCAAGCAGCGGGTGCCTTGTACGCCTCAGCTCAGCCCAGAGGTCATACTCGTCGGTTATGTTCACATGGATATACTTCTGCTGCATTATGATCTCCATCTTGTCCTCCAGGTTTGCAGCAGCCGTAAAGTCAGCTGCAATCTTATCAGCATAAGCATCGATATCAGCCTGTGACTTCACGGGATGCAGTACGGCCACATCGGTCCGGTATGAGCTCATTCCGTTAAGCATGTACCACCAGTCGGATGAATGAACCACTGCATCACGCATATGTTCGGCAGCCGTCTTACCTGTGGTTGCATAGCTCTTCAGGGCTATTTCAGCGAGGAGAAGATCCACATATGCCCTTGTCATCATTATTGCGGGATACTTGTCGTAGTTAAGGAAGTAGGTCGCGAAATTGTACATCGAAACAGAATTCTGTGCAAGGGTGCTCTCCAGGTTGTCACCATAGGCATAATACCTGTTTCCGGCTACGTAAAATGGCGTCTGAGCATCTGAATTCATTGACACGCCAATGTAGTCATGGTTGCTGTTAAACTTGGTCGGCATTGCAATGACCGGAAGCCTCGGGTCATCTATGCCCGGCTCATAGGTGTTGGTACCGTGGTTCATCCTCTTCATGATGACGTTGGGAATGAAGTTGGCATAGGTACGCTCATACATACCTCTTATGATGGTTCCTCCACCCTGGGGATGTTCGTAACTGTAAGGGCCAAAGTAAAGATCCGTTGTGGGAAGGTTGCCAATGGCAGCTACAAGGTGGGGTGTGCCGGCAGCCTGGTCAACTCCTGCCAGCTTGATCCCGTACTGGAGCCTGAGTGCATTGACAAACTGAATCCACTTCTGGATATCCCCCTTAAGTGCAACGTCCTGGGTGGCAAAAAAGGCTTTGTTGTCAGCATTCATATTGTTGTATGCGACTGACAGACCGTCGGCAATATTGGCAAAGTCATCAAGGACAGACAAATATATCTCCTTCGGGTCGTCATACTTTGGATAAAGAATACCGACATTACCCTGAAGGGCTTCCGAATATGGAATGCTGTTGAAGAAATCCACATTTCTAAGGGCGAGGATGTCTTTAAAGAGTGTTCCGAGCAGGTAATAGACCTCAACCTGGTCTTTCTCCTCCTGTGACATTGCTTCGATCTTTTCCTTCATCAGCGCCCACTCCTTGACCTTGGTGTAATGATAACCGAAGGCATTTGTAACTGCATTGGCCTGGAAGCCGTTGACGCCTGTCTCAACGTCGGCATAATCAACATAGTATGCATAATAGCGGTCAGTAATATAGCGATGGGCCACCTGTGTGTATGCAGGAATACCCCAGCCGTCATTCTGCCACCAGTATTCACCGTAGTCCTTCACAAAGAGCTGCCACTGGTAAAGCATGCCTGAAAACATCCCTGCAACAGACTTCTCCTCGGGAGGGTTTACGGTCTCCGGATTCTTGTATTCATCTTCCAGCACATCCTGGCACGCAGTGAGCGCCAGTGTGAACATGGTGATCAGTATCAATAGCTTTTTCATATAATCCATTTCTTTATTTGTTAGAAGCTGACATCTATCTTAAAGCCATAGCTGCGAAGCTGTGGCAGAGGCGTATACTCTACGAACTGGTCATTGCCGAGCAGTGATTCCGGATCAATGTTTGGCATTGTCTTGTAGATATAGAACAGGTTCCTGGCAACAAGCGAGAGAGTCAGCTTCTGCAGCTTGAGCTTGTTGGATATCTGCTGGGGAACCGTGTACATGATGGCGGCCTCGCGGAACTTCACATAGTCATTCTTGTAAAGCTTGTCAGGAGCAAACCATTCGTTCATGTCCTGGATGTAAGTGGTCCAGTACTCAGCGGCAGTAATTATGATATCATTATTCTCATAAACGCCGTCAGATACCTCCTTGACTCCCTCAAGTACAAGGCCGTCATGGTAAACCCTGTTGTCACGCGCGCCGGCAGGAGCTGCCTGGTTGTGCTGCCATTCAATCCGTTCACCAGTTGCATCATCAACATAATAGGCCAATCCACCGTGTGATTCATCCCTGTATTTAAGTGATTCCACGTTCTGCCCGTTGCCGAGAAGATAGTAGTTGGTGTGTGAGAGGAATGTGCCACCGAACTTGTAGTCAAAACCGAGATGCAGGCTGAGTTTCCCGTAGTAGAGGTCGGTTGTGAGTCCGCCAATGAAGTTGGGGTTGATATTTGCAGCAGTGACGAAATTGTCGTTGTCACGCTGGTAGAGACCATTGCTGTTGACTACCCTGTTCCCCTGCGGATCACGCAGGTAATCATACATCATAACGTCACCGATGGGCTTACCTTCGACAGCCATGATCGAGTAGCTGCTCGATCCTGCTATACGGTATTCGGTTATGCCCGGGTAGAGATCAATGACCTTTGTCCGCTGGTTGGCTGTGGTAAACGTTACATCCCATGTCAGCTTCTCAGTTCTGACAGGTGTATATTTCAGTAACAGCTCATAACCCCAGTTCTTGACGTCACCTGCGTTGAGCTTGATTGTATTGAATCCGGTGGCCGGATCAATGCCTAACCCCATGATCTGGTCATAGGTATGGGAGGTGTAAAATGAGAATTCTGCAACAAGAGGTTTCTTTTCAAACCATCTCGTATCAAATCCGACCTCAAACTCGCGCTTGCGCTCATTCTTGATGTCACTTGTAAACAGAGCCGAAGGACCGTAAACGGTGACAGCATTTGTTCTTTCAACCATGCCAACGCCAAAATCGCGGTTGGTCCAGTAGGGTGTCGGGGCTGCACGGCCTACATCGGCATATGACATCCTCAGCTTTCCGTAGGTTAGTTGGGGAATATCAAATGTCTGGCTGAAGTTCCATGTACCGGAGATACCGGGATAGAAATAGGAATTATTTGCCGGAGGAAGTAGTGATGACCAGTCGTTCCTGGCGGTAATCTCAATGTAATAAGTGCTTTCCCAGCCGAAGGATGCCTGGCCAAGAACGCTGTACTGCGTGTATGAACTGCGGTTGTGCGAACGTGCCTGTCCAAAGCTGCCGGTGGTTGTTTTTGACCCGTTCAGAGAATACCAGCCGTCAAACTGAAGCCCCCCGACAGTACTCACACCGATATTGTTCTCTGAAAAACGGGTGTATTCTGGGCCGGCGAATATAACGACATCCAGGCGGTCATCCATGAACTTTTTGGTGAAGTTGACAAATGCATTATAGTTCTGGCTTACAATGTTCCTTCTGCTGAACTCATAACCACCGCCATCAACCACAGGCATGATCTTGGTCACCTTGTTCATGGTTTCGAAGTCCCAGTCCGTAAAGTCAGTACCGGCATTGGTTGTGACAGAGAGCCACGGGGTAAACTGCAGGTTCATCTTTATGGCACCGGTCATGTGGAGCTTGTCATCTATGTCACGGTTCTCAAGCTGATCCCACAGCATGTTCATATAGCCGTACTGGTCGAATGACTGAGGAAGACCATAGTCATCAAGTACACCCTTCTGTCCGAATTTATCCTTATACAGGTACTTGAGGCCCTGGTAGTCAAGGTCACGGTTGAATCCGTATGATACCAGCCTGAACATGTTCTGGTACCTGTTCTGGGTCTTTACCTTATGAATATTTGTATAGACCTCGAATGTTGCCAGATCGGATGCATTTATCTGGCCGCTGAAGCTGACTGACCTGGTTTTCTGGTAGAAGTTTTCCATCATGCCGTTGTAGTCCCTGGTAGTGAAGGCAAGACGCATGGCACCCTTTTCATTCGCACCTGCAATGGCAGCCGTGAAACTGTTCGTGTTCGTCCTGCGGAACATGTTGATCCAGTTGTCAGGATATGCCTTGTAGGTGGTCATTGTGCTGTCATAGTTCATTATCGGCGAGTTGTCAAATGCAGGTCCGAACTGCAACCTGTTGCTGTTCATAACCCTGACTCTCTGCCCGAGTTTATTTGTACCGTAAACAGTGTCATATACAGATGTTCCGGATCCAAACTCGTTCTGCCATTCGATTGTGTTAACCGGTTGTTCTATTGTGTTCTGGTAGGTGAGTGTTACACCCAGACCCCTTGTAGCCTGCCCTTTCTTGGTGGTTATCATCACAACACCGTTTCCGGCACGGCTTCCGTACAGAACGGTTGCCTTGGCACCTTTGAGGATCTCTATTGATTCGATGTCCTCGCTATTGATGTCATTGATACCGGTACCATAGTCAGGTGAGTTGAGCGGGTCATAACCCCTGTTGGCCATGTTCGAGTTTTCATCGAAGATTGGCACACCGTCAACAACAAAAAGCGGACGTGTTTTGGTGCTCACATCTAGGCCTGCCGAACCGCGGATCTTGATATTGATACCGCCGGTAGGACCTGCCGTACCAAGCTGGATGCCCACACCGGCAGCCTTGCCATATAGCGATGCAAGGGCGTTTTGCGGCGTTCCTGCCACGTTTATTTCCGCGGCCTTGATTGAGCTTACCGAATATCCAAGAGCCTTCTTGTCACGCTTTATACCCAGTGCGGTTACAACCACATCCTCAATCATCTCAGTCGATGGCTCAAGTGGTATATCATACGTCCCGGATGTTCCAAGAGTCAATTCATAATCATTGTACCCTATCATCGAAAATACAAGGACATTGCTTCCGGCGGGGACAGTGATCCTGTATTTGCCATCAACGTCAGTTGACGTTCCTACAGTAAGTCCCTTTACTACAACAGTGACTCCGGTAAGTCCACTGCCATCCTTAGCGTCAGTGACAGTACCGGACACGGTTCTTTGTGACAGCACTGCCTGAAAACCGCAGAGCAACACCATCATCATGATCATGATTAGTTTTTTCATAAACTGCATTTAGATTGTTAGTTCGGGTTATAAAGAAAAACACGGGAGTCAGCCGGCACTTATGTTAACCGGCATTTGGTTACGGAGAGTGACAAATCATTTTTTTCATAGCTCATGGAATTGGTTAAAGGTTATTTAAAAAATCACATGCCATGTTAATCGAAAACGTTTTAATTAAGATTGTTAGAAGACATATTCCAATAACAAAAATAGTAAATTTTTGTTCATTTGCAAGTATTATGTACTATTTAAAGACCGCTACTGTTATTAGCAGCTTAATGACGGCAATGCGGTGGAAAATGCTGCATGAGGCTCAGTCTGTGTGATACCCCTGGCTTGTCAGTTCGCTGGCGGCGAAATAAGAATAGACCCTGCTGTCAAGGGGATAATCCCAGCAGCCCATTGATCGGCGGATCTCACCCCCGAAACCTGTCTTGAAGCGGTAGAGGCCGTACATCGGGTGGTCAGGGTCAGGGTTGGGGGCAATACCAAACATATCATATTCGGTGCAACCCAGCTCCTTTGACAGTAAAATGGCTCTCCACTGAAGTGCATAGGTGGCCATCAGGTTACGCTTGCTTGATGATGAAGCACCGTACAGATAGGTTCCCCTGTTGCCTGTAATCACCAGGAACATGGCTGCAAGCGGCTCATTCTCATGTTCTGCCATGAGAAGAAACACCCTGGCAGGTGACTGGCTGTTCTCCGCGGTGCTGGTCAGTACCGCCCTGAAATGCTCAATATTATGAAGGAAGAAACCGTTCCTGCGCGCTGTTTCCGTATAGAGGGTGTACCACCTGGACAGATCCTCCGTGCCGGCAACACTTACCCTGACTCCTTTCCTAATGGCTAACCCGATATTGTACTTGGTTTTTGGCTTCATTGACCTCAGCAGTGATTCATCGTCCTTCTTCAGGTCAAGGAATATTGTATTTGAAGGCAGGATGTTTGAATAGGCTTTCCTGAGATTGTGACTGACGGTTCCATAATTAAATCTCAGTTCCTGGATCTGCTGTGCCGGCGGGCCGAGCCATATGCCTTCGGGCGTGAACGCATCGTCCCCCCTGGCCCAGAATGAATCCCATGCAAGGTCATATCTTATCATGATGCAATCATCCGGCAACTGCGAGCGCAGGCACTCTGAAAGCTCTTCCAGGAAAATTCCCCTGAACTCATCCATCGGATCAAGCTCCGGACCGTAGGGGACATAGGCAATTGAGTGATTCTGATCTATCTGCCTCATCACTACAAGCACATCAGAGGTGATGCTGACATCACTGTCGATGGTGCCGCCGATATCAGAACCAGGTACCCTGAAGTTACATGCTATCGAACTTATGCCCATGCGGCGCTTGACCTCCGACCAGAATGCCGTCTGCTGCACAATCGGTGTCCTGAATACCTCTTCTATGTCCTTTCGTCTGAAGTCCCTGATCATCACAAAAAGCCTCCTAATTTTGGATTTCGCCAGTGGAAGGCGCGGCAAACATGGGACTTAAAATTCAGAATTCCAAGGATATTTGCTGCGGAAGCATCCCCGGGAATCAGGACGATTGTTATCCTGTTCAGGAAATTATTGCCCCGAGGCTGATCAGGTCATCATAAAATCCGGGGTAAGACTTTGCCACGGCTTCTGCGGCTGTAATTGTTACGGAACCCGCGGCGCCGGCGGCCATCACCGCGGCCATCATTGCTATGCGGTGGTCATTGTGTGATGATACGACAGCGCCACGCACCTGCCCGCCTTTGATCACCATTTCGTCATCGCTGAACCGCACGTGTATTCCCATTGCACCAAGCACATCCGCTATCGCTTCCGCCCTGTCGCTTTCCTTGTGCCTCAGCCTGCCCACTCCCCTGATCCTGCTCGTGCCCTCACATCGGGCCGCCAGCGCCGCCAGCGGTGGAAAGAGATCCGGCGAGTCGGCAGCATCAAATGTGAAAGCCCTCAAACCTGAAACAGACGAGGTTATTTTTCCGGGGGTAATATCAAGAATGGCTCCTGACTCCTCCAGGACGTCAAGTACGGTCCTGTCAGCCTGCACGCTTCGGCGGTCAATGTTGGTGACTGTGACACTTCCCGCCAGAGCCCCGGCAACAAGCAGGAAAGCCGCGCCGCTCCAGTCGCCCTCAACATTGTATTCATGTGCCCTGTAAACCTGCCTGCCGGGAATGTTGAACGTCATGAACCCTTCATTTATGATATTGACTCCGAAATCGGCCAGCAGCCTGATTGTCAGTCCTATGTAGGGCCTGCTTGTAAGGTTTGCCACATCAATGATACTGTCACCATCAGCCATTGGAAGTGCCATCAGAAGCCCGGTCAGCAACTGTGATCCTGACGATCCGTCAATAAAGGCTCTGCCCGGCCTGAGTTTTCCGGTGAGGGAAACAGGAAGAAGCCCGCCCGATGTCTCAATGGTCACACCCAGTTGACCGAGAGCCTCACCTATCATGGTGACCGGTCTCCTCAACAGTGAGCCCTCACCGGTGAATGTGACCCTGTCAGAGAGCAGTGCAGCCACGGGAGCAAACATCCGAAGAGCCAGGCCTGATTCACCACAGTTAAGTGCCACCGGTCCTTCAGGCCTCACCCCTGCCCTTACTGCGACGGAATCTTTCAGCCTGGTTAACGATGCCCCCAGTGCTTCTGCCATACCGGAGGCTGCAAGGGAATCATTGCAGAAAGAAGGCTTGCGGATCACAGTAGTGCCATCAGCCAGGAGTCCTGCTGCAATGGCTCTCTGTGTCAGGCTCTTGCTCGGAGGTGCTTCAACAGAACCCTTTAATCCGGACGGTTTGACAGTAATATTCATAAAACTGAAGATGACTTGCCATGAAAATCATTACCGCTAATTTAAACTTCTTTCATCACTTTCATCTGGTGGGTGATCGATTCCTGGTGGATGGCTTCCAGGAATGTCTGGATGAATTCAGGCGTCAGCCCTTTTCTGACCCCCTTGTCCACCGCATTATTCTTCACCTCTTTCCACCGGCTGCTCTGCAGTATTGTAATATTATGCTCTTTCTTGAAGCGGCCTATAGTCTCCGCTACCTGCATCCTGCTCTCAAGTATGTCAAGCAGCAGGTTGTCATAAACATCTATCTGGCTGCGAAGGTCCTCTATTGTCTCCAGGAACTCAGGGTCATCAGATGAAGGCGACCTCAGCACAAGGGCACCAAGCA
>DAIDJT010000108.1 GCA_027451265.1 Bacteroidales bacterium
CTGTTTTCTGATTCTTTGATGCATCAAAGTCAGGAAGCTTTTCACGGTGGATATTCCGGACCACTTTGCCTTTCCTGTCAAGGAGATTTACCCCGCCCGGATCATTGATGCTGCTCCATGTTTCAAAGAAGTATGACCCGCCGGGAGAGACCGATGCAGTGTGATAACCTTCACCCGAAGTGACCTGCAGCAGGCGGGTTCCGTCAAGCCTGGCCCGGAAGAGGTGACTGTCCAGCAGATCAGGACCGGTGCCGTTGAAGTAGATCTCCTTTTTAGCTTCATCAACCCTGACTATATCAGTAACCTTCCATCCGAAGTTTGTGATCTGAGATTTCAGGGTGCCGTCCCATGCGTAGTAGTAGAGATTGTACCAGTCATTCCGGCAACTCCTGACAATGAAGCCGCTGCCGTCTTTCATGACATATACGTCCTCAAAAAAGTCAATCCATGTGGGCCTGGTTTCGCGGTAGACCTCGGTGAAGTCACCGGTGGCCACGTCGGCCAGCAGGAATCTCATGTCATTCTGGTCGCGGTTGAGTACCTGCATCATGAGCTTCCTGCTGTCAGGGGTCCATGAGGGCCAGGCTATGTACTGGTCAATATTCTCATCGGTTTTTACCCATGTGGTCTTCCCTGTAGAGAGGTTAACCACTCCCATTTTCACTTTCGGGTTTGGGTCCCCGGGTTTGGGATAAGGTGTTATCTCGAGCCTTCCATGGTTGCCGTCAGTATTCTCAAGGGCATTGAGATAATACAGAGGAACCGGGTTATCGTCGGTATGGAGGTAAGCAATACTTATTGCGTCAGGAGACCACCAGAATGCGGCGTACCTTGTACCCCTGCCAAGTATTTCCTCCATATAAACCCACGAGGCCCATCCGTTATAGATTTTGTCAGTCGCATCAAAAGTGAGCCTGGTTTCTTTTCTCAGGTCAAGATCATAGACATAAAGATCCCTGTTTTTCGTGTAAGCCAGTTTCCTGTCGCCGGGGGCAAACCGGGCGTTCATCTCCCGGTCTGGGTCAGATGTCAGTTTCTTTCCCTCACGGATCCCGGAAGAATAGTACCACAGGTCATTGTCGCGTGTAATGACCACAGCCTGCATATCTGAGGAAGCCGCCATATCAGTGCCGGGCTGTACACCTTCGGGAAGGAAGCCCCTGAGCTTCTCCATATCGTTCACATAATCAGTGACAGGCGCTGACCTGCCTGTTTTACAGTCATACGAGGAGAAAACCGGTTTTTTGTCATCCCCGATGGTCCTGAGCAGCATATGGGTGTCATCAATCCATTTGACAATACCTGGCTGAGTGTCACCCGCCCCCGGCCTCTGGCCTGCAACGGCTGTAGAAACCAACAGGAACAAGGTGATCTGTAAACTGATGCAAATCTTTTTCATATAAATGGAATTATTGTTCGAGTCTTTTAGTTGAATTAACAAATATAATAAACTTAAAACCCGCAGATGTGTAAGATGCCGGACAACACAAATGACAATCGGGTGCATATAAGTCTTATCTTTGCCATGGAAAACAGGAAAATGGGGCCAAAAGGAGAGATCTCCGGGCGGGGTGAATGGATGAAGCTTGACAATGCAGCCAAGATTTATCCGGCCATCACGGGCTCGGAACTGACAGGAGTGTTCCGGATAAGCGTTCATCTCACCGCGCCGGTAGCAGTGAATGCATTGTTAAAGGCTACCGAGGAAACTGCAAGGGTTTTTCCGTTATTCAGTGTTGAGCTCTGCAGGGGATTTTTCTGGTATTTTCTTGAGTACAACGGCAAAACACCGAGGGTGATGAAAGACAGCGGCCCGCGCTGCCAGCCCTTCCCCCGCACCATGAACGGCGAGCTTCTGTATCGGGTGTTGGTCCGTGGCAAAACAATTTCCGTTGAGTTTTTTCATATCATTACCGATGGCGGTGGTGCCATTTTCTTCCTCAAAACCCTGCTCAACAATTACTTTCTGCATGCCTCAGGCATTACAGAAATGCCCTTCCCCGAGGTCAGCGAGGGCCCGCGGCCCGGATGCGAAGATGATCTCTTCTCAAGGCATTATGGCAAAGGGATGCCCCGGCCTGCCGTCCTGCCACGTGCATGGCACCTTCCATTCAGGCTGAGGGAAGCGCCGAGGTTCAGGGTGACCGAGTTCAGGGTTCCGGCTGAAAATCTGACATTGCTGGCAAGGGAGGCGGGAAGCACAATCACGGAGTATCTTGCGGCCACCATGCTGTTCGTGCTTCAGGAAATCAGAACAAGGGAAGGGAAAGGATCACCACACATAAGAGTACAGGTACCGTTCGATCTCCGGAGGAGATACGAGGCTGACACCCTTCGTAACTTTTCGCTCTTCGCCATGCCAGCCATTGACATGCGGATGGGATATTACTCATTCGATGAGGTGCTTCGCGAAGTAAAAATGACCATCCAGATGATGACCGATGAAAAGAGAATAAGACAGGTCATCAGCCGGAACGTGTCAAAGGAAAAGAACCCCTTTATCCGCATAATCCCCCTCTTCATTAAAAGCCCGGTGCTGCGCATAGCGTACAACAGGTTCGGTCCCAGCCAGTTCACATCCATAGTCACCAATATGGGAAGGGTGACCCCGAAAGGCCCTGCTGCCGGCCTGATGCAGGCAATGTCAGTCACGCCCCCTCCCCCTCACAGGGACATCAAAACAACTGCCGGGCTTATCACCCTCGGGGTTGATTCAATTATAACCTTCGGATCACTTACCGATAACACTGAACTCGAACGAGGCTTCGTGAAATGGCTCACTGATGCAGGATTGCCGGTAAAGATCCGCAATAACGAAACAGCATAACAATCATGGCAATATGTAAAAACTGCGGCGTTGACCTCGGTGAAGGAAATGAGAAGTGTCCGCTTTGTGAACCGGCTGACAGCAAACCAGGGAGAATCGTCACTGCTGCTGACCTCTTCAGGCTTTCAAGGATAGAAAACACAAGGCACCTGTACGAAATAACCCTGCTTCTCCTGGTTTCAGGCGTTATAATCACACTGGCAATTGATGCGGTCTTAGGCAGGGGGATGAGCTGGTCACTGACAACAACAACCTGCCTTGGCTACCTGATCGTTTTCATTTCTGCCATTTACCTTCTGAGAAAGAGACCTTACCTGGTCATCTCACTTGCCACCGCAGCAACCCTTGTTTTCCTTTTTCTCCTTGACCGGCTCACAGGTCACCCGGGCTGGTTCCGGTCCATTGCCAGCCCGCTGACAGTGGCTGCCGCAATGCTTACAGCAGCAGTGCTCTTCCTGAATTCACTCAGCAGGTACAGAGGCCTCAACCTGCTGGCAACAATACTTATTGCAATGGCGCTGTTTGTGCTCATCACTGAGTTTCTGACTGACCGTCTGCTGACATCTGCCTACAGACCGCAATGGTCAGTAATCACAGCCGCCTCACTGGTGATAATAGCCATGTTCTTTATCTTTATCCATTACAGGATGAAAAGGGGAAGAAGCCTTGGCCGCCTGTTCCATATTTGAAATATCTTTGAGTTTTTAGTTCTCTGATGAAACGATACCCTTTCACCGCAATGATGGCGGTGAAGGAATGCGGTTCCTTCAGTTTTAATGATTAAATTTAACTGCCTAACCAAATTATAGCTGATGCAGAGCCTTCTTGAAAGATTTCTCGGGTATGTCCGGTTTGAGACAAGACCTGATGATTCAAACACCTCATCACCCTCATCTTTGACCCAGATGCTCTTCGCCGAGAGGCTGGCTGACGAGATGGAAAAGATCGGGATGTCAGAAGTGACACTTGACGGCAACGGGTACCTCATGGCCACCCTGCCGGCAAACAACGGCTCCGGGGGCACGATCATAGGCTTAATTGCCCATATGGACACAAGTCCGGAAGCCCCCTCGGCAAACATCAACCCGCGGGTGTTCCCCGACTATGATGGTAACGACATAGTGCTGAATTCCGAAAGAGGGGTCATTCTCTCCCCTTCTGAGTTTCCTGACCTGGCTAAATACAAGGGACAGACCTTGATAACCACTGACGGAACAACCCTGCTTGGAGCTGATGACAAGGCAGGGATAGCCGAGATAATGACAGCCTGCGAGTATCTCCTTTCAAACCCTTCCCTGAAACACGGGAAGATAAGGATTGCCTTCACTCCTGACGAGGAAATAGGAAGAGGAGCCGATAATTTTGACGTCAAACGGTTCGGGGCTGACTATGCTTACACCCTCGACGGCGGAGGCATCGGTGAGCTGGAATATGAAAATTTCAATGCTGCTGCAGCCACCGTGTCCGTCAAGGGACGAAGCGTCCATCCGGGAACGGCAAAGGACACAATGATAAACTCAATAATGGTAGCTGCTTTCCTTGACACCCTCCTACCCGGGAAGGAAAGACCCGAGCACACTGCCGGTTATGAAGGATTCTTCCATTTGTATGACATCAGGGGGTCAGTGGAAGAAACCGTTATGAAGTACATCATCCGCGACCATGATCCGGTGAAATTCGCAGACAGGAAGAGAATTCTCAATGAGGCTGCGGAATCAGCACGGGCAAAGTATTCAGGCGCAGAGATTTCAATAACCATGCGCGACCAGTATTTCAACATGAAAGAGATTATCGAGGCCAACTATCCCATCATGGAAGCTGCCATTGAGGCCTACCGCAAGGCAGGATTAGAACCGGTCATCAAGCCCGTCAGGGGTGGCACCGACGGCGCCAGGCTCTCATTCATGGGTCTCCCGTTCCCCAACCTGTTTACCGGCGGACATAACTACCACGGACGGTATGAGTTTATACCCCTACAGTCAATGGAAAAGGCCGTTGAGGTAATCATCAATCTTTGCACATCAGTAAAAGAATCATCTGAATGAAAAAATTCATTGTCCCACTGGCAGTGATGGCGGTCGTTGCCGCTGCTTGCGGCGGGAACCGTTCAATTGAAAAGGCTTCCGCGACCATAACGGCTAAAGAATTGCGCGATTACACACGCATCCTGGGAGCTGACAGCATGATGGGCCGAAAACCCTTCACCCCCGGAGAAAATATCACTGTCAATTACCTTGCCGGTGAACTCGGAAGAATCGGGTTCAGTCCTGCTTTCGGCAACAGCTGGTTCCAGGAGGTGCCGCTGGTTGAAATAACCACAAAAGTGCAGGGCCCCGTGGTCATTACTGCGGCCGGCAGCAAAATGGAAATGACAGTACCTGACGATGTCGCCATCGAGTCCCCATCAATGAAGGAATTTGTTGAACTTGTGGATATACCAATGGTTTTCTGCGGGTTTGGCATTGTTGCACCCGAATACGGCTGGAACGATTTCTCGGCTGTTGATGTAAAGGGAAAGTGCGCGGTGGTGCTGATCAATGATCCGGGGCTCTACACCGGCGACTCCGCTCTATTCAGGGGAAAGACGATGACATACTACGGGCGATGGACCTGCAAGTATGAGGAAGCTGCCAGGCAGGGTGCGGCTGCAATCCTGATAATTCATGAGACAGCAGGTGCAGGTTATGACTATTCCATACCCCGCAAAAGCTCAATTTCACCAGGACTTTACCAGGAACCTGCCCCGGGTGACCCCGAACCGTGCCCCGTGACAGGCTGGATCAGCGCCGGAGCTGCAGACCGGCTCTTCGGGGCACTGGGTCATGACATTGAAAAACTGCGCAGAGAAGCCTGCAACAGGGACTTCAAGGCATTTGAAACGGGCGCATCAATATCATTGCAGCTGACCAACAGCCACATCAGGAACAGCTCGCTGAACGTTGCAGGTATACTTCCCGGAAGCACTCATCCTGAAGAAGCAATAGTTATCACGGCACACTGGGACCATTTTGGCGTTGGCGAAACGGAGAATGGTGATTCAATATATAACGGGGCTGTGGATAACGGCACCTCCATGGCCTGGGCCCTGGAGATAGGCGAAGCCTTTGCTTCGATGAAAAAGAGACCTGAAAGGTCTGTGATACTTTTCTTTCCGACATCGGAAGAACAGGGACTGCTTGGCTCCTCATGGTTTGTTGCTAATCCGCCTATCAGGGTTGAAAACCTTGTTGCTTGTTTCAACAATGACCTCCTCCTGCCTCTTGGAAGGATGAAGGATTTTATGGTAACCGGATACGGACAGTCAGAACTCGACGACATGCTTGCCCGAGCCGCCATGAAACAGAACAGATACCTTCTGCCTGACCCAAACCCGGAGACAGGCATGTACTTCCGCTCTGACCACTTTTCATTTGCACATGCCGGAGTACCGGCGCTCTTTGCCCGTGGCAACTGTGACAGCAGGGAGTTCGGCAGGGAATGGGCTGCAACCCGCGAGAAGGAGTATTTAACCGGCAGATACCACAAGCCTGCAGATAATTACTATCCTGAAATGAATTTTGACGGCATCACTGAAGACGCCAGGGCAGTATTTGATGTAGCCTTTTATATTGTAACCAGTGATATCAGACCTGCATGGAAAGCAGGTTCTGAATTCGCAAATATCAGATAATTAATATATTGATATTATAAAATATTTCAACACTTAAATGAATTCTGTTTTCATTGTTATTTATATAACAGTGTGAATATATTCACAAATAATATTTATCTTTGCACTGTCGTATAATATTAGTGTACTTGGGAAACAGTGGTAAAATGAAATTGGAAGAAATTTGTTCAGTGTTGAACGGAACGGTGGTTTGCGGAAGTGACAGGGCTGACCGTGAGGTTACTCATGCTTTTGCTTCAGACCTGATGAGTGACGTCCTCACGGTTAACTGCAACAACCTCCTCCTTATAACGGGGCTTGCCAATTTGCAGACCATACGCACTGCAGAAATGTCGGATATTGACTGCATACTGTTCGTCCGCAACAAGTCAGTCACACCGGAGATGAAAAAACTGGCCGAAGAGCTCGGCATGACGCTGATAACCTGCCCGCGGACGATGTTCAGGGCCTCAGGCGAGCTGTACAGGGCCGGAATCAAACCTCTTTTCTGATCAACCGTGGCAATGAGCTTTGAATATAAGGTCCAGGGAGGCGACTTCACCCATGCCGGTTATGCATCAAGCCAGGTTAAGAAGATGCTTAAGCAGCTTGGTGTTGACAACACCGTCATAAAGAGAGTGGTTGTCTGTCTCTATGAGGCTGAAGTCAACATCGTGGCTCATGCATGGGACGGCATCATCAATATCGTCCTTGACACCGATTCAGTATTCATGAAGCTGACAGATAACGGTCCGGGCATTCCTGACATTGAGCTGGCTATGCAGAAGGGCTTCTCAACCGCCTCTCCCGAAGTAAGGGAGATGGGGTTCGGGGCAGGCATGGGGCTGCCCAATATAAGTGCCAATGCTGACAGGTTCATAATCACGAGTGAACCGGGCAGGGGCACCACCCTCGAGATAACAATTAACCTTAACGGCACTGCCGCCTGATAACATGGAAAAAGGATTCTTTCACCACGCACTGACAATTCGCGAAGATATCTGCACAGGATGCTCTCTCTGCATGAGAGTCTGCCCTACCGGGGCACTGCGCATACGCGACGGGAAGGCAAGGCTGATCGAAGACCGCTGCGTCGACTGCGGTGAGTGCTTCAGGAATTGCCCGGTGCATGCAATTATTATCGAACAGGACGACTTCAGCCGGATATTTGATTACAAGCACCGCGTGGCTCTCGTCCCAGCGGTACTCCACGGCCAGTTCAGACATGAAGTCTCAATGTCTGAAATAAGCGCCGTCCTTAAGAGCCTTGGATTCACATGGGTATATGAGGTTGAGCACGGAGCTGAAATACTCAAGCCAGCGATCGATGATCTCATGAACATCAGGACCCTCCCCCGCCCTCTTATCTCCAGCTACTGTCCTGCCATCGTCCGCCTCATACAGGTCCGTTTCCCGGCACTCTTAAGGAACCTGGCAACCGTAAAGGCTCCTCTCGAGATGGCAGCTTTCTATTGCCGGCGCGTTCTGCGTGACAGGGGTGCTCACAATGCTGAAATAGGGGTATTCTATGTAACCCCATGCGCTGCCAAAATCGCCGCAGTGAAATCACCAGTAGGCGAAGAATCAACACCCATAAGCGGCGTGATCAACATGGATTTCATTTATAACAGGATAAACCGCACCCTCAGGAACAAGGGAGAGCTCGATTACGGCGACGATCACGCCTATTCCGTTGATCCTGACACACTTGTATGGAGCCTGACCAACGGGGAGGCCTCCTGCGTGAACGGCCGCACTCTTGCAATTGACGGAATGAACAATGTGACCGAATTCCTCGAACAGCTTGAGAACGACGAAATTACCGGCGTTGATTACCTCGAACTGAGGGCGTGTGACGAGGGTTGTGCAGGTGGCGTGCTGCTTTCATCCAACCGTTTCCTGGTTGCCGAGAGGCTGCGAAACAAGGCTCGCAACCTGCAGCC
>DAIDJT010000109.1 GCA_027451265.1 Bacteroidales bacterium
AAAATAGCGACCTGTTGATAATTGATAAACGGCCAGGGCTGACTGAATCAATTATATGTTACATTTGCATAATATTTTTCAGGGGAGATGGAAGAGGAAAGATCCGGTTTTGTGCATGACAGTGAGTTGGATGAGGTGATTCTCCGGTTTGAAAGAATGCGGAAGAACAAGGAGACCTGTTATTTTGATGTCAATGAGTTTGAGACAATTATTGATTATTACCTTGAGGGGAACAACCCGGTCCACGCTTTTGAGGCTACCTCACTTGCGTGTGAGTTGCATCCCAACTCCGTTCCCATTCTCATAAGGAAAGCACGCGTACTTCTTGAAAAAGGCAGGGCAACCGAAGCACTCACAATAGCCAGAAGGCTCGAGAACATAGAACCGGGCAATTGTGATATCTACCTTTGCAAAGCCACAGCCCTGGCCATGCTGGGAGACATCACCGGTGCACGCAAGGTATTTGACCTGGCGCTTGATACCGATACGGAAGATCCGGAGACGATCCTGTACAGCATAACATCAGTACTTCAGAACCTGAATCTGCATGAGGAGATGATCCCGTACCTCCTCAGGCTGGCTGAACTTGAACCCGATTTTGCGGCTCACCTTTATGACCTCGCCTATGCCTATGACAAGAAGGGAGACCACCGGATGAGCATTAAATATTATACCAGGTATCTCGATGAAGATCCGTATTCTGACAGTGCCTGGTACAATCTTGGCATAATATACAATAAGACTGGTGATTACGGTAAATCACTGGAGGCTTATGATTATGCATTGGCCCTTAACCCTGAAAACACCTTTGCTCTCTTCAACAAGGCAAATATTCTAAGCAACCTTGAGAAATACAGCGAGGCAATGGACGTTTACCGTGAGTTTGTGGAGGAGGAGCCTGACAGTCTCGAAGGGCTGACATACCTTGCAGAGTGCTATGACAAGACGGGTGATGAGGTGATGGCACGAAAGTACTACGCTGAAGCCATAGATATTACCCCTGATTTTCCGGATCCATGGTACGGCCTGGGACTGTTGTCGCTGTCACGCAACAGGCCTGCCGAAAGCATCTCTCCGCTGAAGAAAGCCATCGAACTCGATCCGGAGAACCCTGACTACTGGTTTTCCCTGGGCAAGGCACATATAATGCTCGGGAACATCAGGGAGGCAATCAGATGCTATATCGAGACGCTGATACTTGACGGCTACTATGACGAGGCATGGATTGAAACAGGCATAGTGATAATGATGACCGGCGCTTACAGGGGCGCAATACGGATCCTGAAAAAAGCCGCCAGAATAAGCGGAGACCTTCCGGGAATTTATTTTCTCCTGGCATCAGCCTACCTTCATACCGGCAATATGACAGAAGCCGCACGAAACCTTGTTAAGGCAGCGAGGCTTGATCATGAACTGCTTGAAGAGTATTCAGTGCTTTTGCCTGAAGAGAAGCTGACAAATGCAATGAGAAGACTGTTCAGAAAAACCAACTAAGATATGAAACAAGCAAGACAGCTGCTGACACATATTCCGGAGAGACCTTCCAAACCGAGGAAGGAGGGGCTGACAATGGTAATGGACAAGGGACTCAGCCTCCGGGAGGCTGAAGACTTTGCAGAGGTGGGCAGCGGTTACGTCGACTTTGTGAAACTTGGTTTCGGAACCTCAGTAATTACTCCGGGCGTTGACAAAAAGATTAAAACCTACCATGACGCCGGTATGACTGTCTATTTCGGAGGGACTCTCTTCGAGGCATTCATAATAAGAGGCCTTTTCAACGAGTATGTTGACCTGCTGAGAAATGCAGGCGTGAGAATGGTTGAGATCTCCGACGGTTCCTATGAGTTTGAACACAGTGACAAGCTGGAATATATCTCGAAGCTTTCAAAGGAGTTCACGGTGGTCTCTGAGGTCGGGTCCAAAAAGAAGAATATTGTATATTCTCCTGACCAGTGGGTGGAAATGATGAAAGCCGAACTCTCCGCTGGCTCGGTGAAGGTAATCGCTGAGGCCCGCGAATCTGGCACCATAGGTATATATAATGATGACGGCTCGGTGAACCTGGAACTGATCAATACTATTTCCAGGGAGATAGGCTTCAGCAACGTTCTGTGGGAAGCACCGCTGAAACAGCAGCAGGCTTGGTTCATCACCAACTTCGGCGCCAATGTCAACCTCGGAAATATCGCTCCGAATGAGATAATAGCATTGGAATCACTGAGGCTTGGGCTGAGAAGCGACACTTTCTTCAGTTTCCTTCCTGACAGTATGAAATGAAGCTCTTCGGAATCATAGGATATCCGCTCGGACATTCATTTTCCCAAAAGCATTTTACTGAAAAATTCGAACGCGAGCACCTTGCTGACCATGCTTACCAAAGGTTCGAGCTGCCGGAGATAGGCATGCTTCCGGCTTTGCTGGAAAAGGAGCCTGACCTCTGCGGGTTCAATGTCACCATTCCCTGGAAGGTGAAGGTGATGGATTACCTCGACGAGATTGACCCTGTGGCAGACGGGATAGGAGCAGTGAACACCGTCAGGGTCTCACGCCGCAACGGCCGGACCTGGCTGAAGGGCTACAACACCGATGCACCCGCCTTCAGGGAGTCGCTGCTCGCAAACCTGACAGCACTGCCTGACACAGCCCTCGTCCTGGGCACCGGTGGAGCGGCAAAGAGCGTTATGCATACCCTCATTGATCTGAATATCATCGCTATACCTGTTTCGCGCCGGCTGGTCCGGGGCGGATATACATATGATGACCTGCCGGGTTATATGATCAGCGAAGCCGGAGTGATTATCAATACCACCCCCCTCGGGATGGCACCCAATACCGATGCAATGCCTCCGATTGATTACAGTTGCCTGAAGGAAGGACAACTTCTGTTCGACCTCATCTACAACCCACCCGTGACGGCATTCCTTGCAATGGGAGAGGAGCACGGCTGCATGACTGTGAACGGCGAGGAGATGTTCCTTATACAGGCTAAGCTTGCCTGGGACATATGGAACGCCGCAGAATAACGGCGGGCCGGCCAGGGAAGCTGATTATATTCAGAAATTTTTCCGGTATTGAAATCAGATAAATATTTCTCCGGGATAATCAATTGCCGTCAGTGACAGTCCGTGTGCGGGGGCTGACTGTCCCGCCAGGCCACGGTTCTTCCCCTGCAAAATGGCTTCAAAATCATTCAGTGACAGTTTTCCCCTGCCTGCCGGTATCAGTGTGCCAACCACCGCCCTCACCATATTCCTCAGGAATCTGTCGGCGGTGATAGTGAAGATGAGTTTTTCACCCCTGGCATCCCATCGCGCATGAGTGACCCTGCAGATGTTTGTCTTGTTGCTTCCATGCAGCCGGCTGAAGCTTGTGAAATCGGTGTGCTTCAGCAGTATCTCTGCGGCCTCATTCATTTTCTCAATGTCAAGCTGCCAGTAAAGCAGCCATGCGGAGTCAGCACAGAACGGGTCCTTCACCCTGGTCACGGTATACTGATATGTCCGGGAAATGGCATCAAACCTGGCATTGGCTTCAGGCTTCACCTTCGTGATCCTGCTTACCGCTATGTCATCAGGCAATATCCCGTTAAGATTGTAAATAAGCTGGTTGTCACCATCAAGGTCATTACGCGCAGCATCAAAATGAGCGCAGAAGAAAGAGGCATGCACTCCCGTGTCAGTCCGGCCGGCACCGGTTATTGCAATCTGGGATGAAAGCACTGTGCTGAGTGCCTTTGTCAGCACACCCTGTACGGTGTGCTTGCCCGGCTGCATCTGCCAGCCATTGTAAGCCGTGCCGCGGAATGAGAGGAAAATGAAGTAACGTGTCATGTCAGAAGCAAAATGTAAAGATAGCTAAAGAACATTGGCCGGGAGGTTCCTTTTGACTAAATTGCAGGGATCATAAAACTGTTAATTCATGAGCGAACCGGTCCTCAAACGAGGCTTTGCAAGCGACAATAATTCTGGCGTCCATCCCGCAGTGATGAAGGAACTGCTGCGCGTCAACAGGGGACATGTGGTGGGTTACGGCGACGACCCGTTCACCGAGACCGCCAAAGAACTGATCAGGAATGAATTGGGTGAACAGACGGAAGTATATTTCGTATTCACCGGCACCGGAGCCAATGTGCTTGGACTGGCCGGGACGATGAGGTCATGGAACTCTGTCATCACTTCACATACTGCCCACATAGAGACGGATGAATGCGGTGCACCTGAGAAATTTGCAGGATGCAAGGTGCTGTCGGTTGATACCCCTGACGGCAAGCTAAGGCCCGAAATGCTTGAAAGGCATATGCACGGATTTGATTTTGAGCACCACAGCCAGCCAAAGGTGATTTCAATCTCGCAGGCAACAGAGATGGGAACGGTATATACCCCGGGGGAGGTGAAGGAACTGGCTGACTACGCCCATAAGAATGGCCTGCTGCTTCATATGGACGGCGCACGAATTGCCAATGCCGCAGTCACCCTGGGGGTGCCCTTCAGGGAATTCACAACCGATGCGGGGGTGGATATTCTCTCCTTTGGCGGCACCAAAAACGGAATGATGTACGGCGAGGCAGTCTGCTTTCTTAAACCCGGACTTTCGGAAGGATTCAAATACCTCAGGAAACAGGGGATGCAGCTGGCATCCAAGATGCGGTTCATATCCGCACAGTATATAGCCTACCTCTCAGGCGGACTATGGAAGGAGTGCGCCTCACATTCAAACAGGATGGCACGGGAACTGCAAAGAAGGCTGAGGGAGATCAGCGGCATAAAGATCACCCAGAAGGTGGAGGCCAATGGTGTCTTCGTGATTATGCCCGACAGGGTGGCAGCACTGCTGAGCAGGGAGTATTTCTTCTATCCCTGGAATGAACATACGTCTGAATTCCGGTTGATGACCAGCTGGGATACAACTTCAGATGACATTGTGCAATTTGCAGACAGACTGAAAAATATGATGTCAGATTTGAGATAACGTCTATCCCTTCTTAAATCTCAGTAGCAGGGAAATGGAGAACACAGACAGGGTTGAGAACATGTAATACGGCAACCATAATGAATCTGTTTCAGATCCTGAATCGGCATAGTCGAAAATAAATACAACCGCCATCACGGGGATTGATGCCAGCCATGCTGTCAGTCCTGCCAATGCAAGATCGTGTTTTTGCTTTTCATCGTACAGGTTTGCTTCAGCCCGGCGGGCAATTCTCAGAAGCCAGAAGATAACCATCGAAATATAGGGCAGAATAATTGCAAGGCAGTAAAACAGCAGGAGTTTTATGAGCCAGCTCCCGAACTTCCATCCCTGAAGAGACACATCTGCAAAGACTGTGAATGCAAATCCTGCCAGACCACACACAATTCCAACATACTGGGTAATCTCAAAAAACGCTTCGTTAACAGCTGGTTTCGCAGTTGGGGTGGCAAAGGTTTTCCCTTTCATCAGACTGAAGATAAGCAGGAAGCCTGAGATGCAAAAAGTCAGCTGAACAGCCAGGGAAATGAATAACCAGGTCCACTCCATGATGCAGCCGCCTGCACTCCGGTAGTCATGATAGATATCCACCAGCGCTGCCCAGTCAGGTACGATTGCGATTCCTGAAACAACGCCTGTCAGGGTACAAATCACAGTCAAGGGGCTGGTTTTTAGTCCGTTTTCAAATGCCCTGAACATCATAAATGCAAATGAGCCGTAAAGAAGTATCCGGATGATAAGGCCGATTCCCAGTCCGTTATCAGGAAATTCCTCAGGCACCGGATTTGCCCTCATCTGCGAGTAGGCATACAGGTCATAAAAGATCCACATTGATGCCAGGATCAGGAATACCAGCGTAATAATTATCAGGGTTCTGAGCCGGCTGTGCGGCCCCGGAAGAGTGGTCATCTTTCCCATAAATGTGTCAGTTTAGCCTCACGGACATTATTTCTTTCCATGGTTATCTGTGATATGGAATACTTCCTCCACATTCTTTCCGAAAAATCCTGCGATTCTGAATGCCAGCAAGGTTGACGGAATGAACTTCCCCTTTTCTATGGCATGAATGGTCTGCCTTGTAACACCTACTGCTGCTGCGAGCTCCTCCTGAGACATCTCATTGTTGTCAAATCGAAGGCGTCTGATGTTGTTCCCCAGCTCCATGTGATGTAAATTATGCAGTAACAAATGTAAAGTATACATTACATATCTGCAAATGTTTTGCTTTTTTCCTTCCCGTGATAATAAAGCCTGAAGGGATTCAGCTTCGGAGTGTGATCAGCATGCTGTCACCGTAGCTCAGGAAACGGTAATCTGAGACCAGGGCATGATCGTATATTTTCCTCCAGCTCTCCCCGGCAAAGGCGGCCACCAGGAGCAGAAGGGTACTGTGGGGCTGATGGAAATTGGTAACCATGCTGCTGACCATCCTGAACCTGTAACCTGGAACAATAATGATGTCGGTCCGGGCCTCCAGCGTATCCCTGCCGCTTCTTTCCAGTTCAGCCAGGAGGCAGTCAATTGCAACGGCAGGATCAATTTCACCCTCCTTTTCATAAGGTTCCCACTGTGAAACGGTTGGGATTCCGTCATCGGGCCACCTGCCTTCAAAAAGGCTCATTCCAAGCCAGTAGAGGCTCTCGAGCGTGCGGACGGTGGTAGTGCCCACCGCTGTTATTTTCCTGCCTCTGAGGCGTTCCAGCGTCTGTTTTGAGACAAGAAAGTGCTCGCTGTGCATCAGATGGTCGCAGATCAGCTCTGATTTCACCGGTCTGAACGTTCCGGCGCTGACATGAAGAGTCACCTCCGCCCTTTCAATGCCAGCCGCATCAAGTCCGGCGAGTACTGAAGGGGTAAAATGGAGTCCGGCAGTCGGTGCCGCCACCGAACCGTTTATTCGTGCATATGTGGTCTGGTAGGCAGAAATGTCACTCTCCTCGTCATCCCTGTCAAGATAGGGAGGTATGGGCATATGGCCAAGGCACTCGAGGACTTCTGCAAAAGAGAGGGTGCTCTCATTCCAATTAAATCTTACGGTGAAGGCGTCACCGGCAGTGCCGGTCCTCTCCGCGGTGAGGATACACTCCCTTCCGTCATGTATGAAGGGTGACTCAAGAATCCCATGCTTCCACCGTTTCAGGTTGCCGACAAGGCACTTCCATTCAACGGCTCCGCCTGATGCCAGGTTCAATGAGAATTCAGCAGGGCTGTGTGGTTCAAGGCAGAATACTTCAATTACAGCACCGCTCTCTTTCCTGAAAATCAGCCGGGCGCGTATGACCCTGGTGTTGTTGAATACCATCAGGCAGGTACTGTCGACCAGAGCAGGCAACTCACTGAAAATATTATCGCTGATGTTACTGCCGTTCCACACAAGCAGCTTTGAGCGGTCCCTTTCGGGAAGAGGGTATTTCGCTATCCTCTCAAGGGGGAGGTCGTAGGTATAGTCCGCTATTCTTATGTTTCCGAAGTTGTTTTTCATTTTTACCAGGGAGTACCAGGAACCTCCATTCAGGCCCGGACTCTTTACAGGCTTTTCCGGACGGGCAAAAATAGCTAATTTTGAAATCAGTTGAAAAGCAAGCAAAGTGAGCCGAAAGAGCAGTGACGCACCCGGAGGCAGGCAAGCCAGGATATCCGGGTCGGACAGGTCAGGCATATCAGGCAATTCAGGCAGGTCTGCCAGGGTGGCCAGGGAAGTCGACCTTCACCTGCCGCCAGGTCATGCGGCTGCCGAGGCGCTTGATCGCCAGCTGGCACGGTTCAGGGGTGAGTTGAACAGCGCCATCAGATCAGGGGAAAAGGAAATAATATTCATTCACGGTGCCGGCAGTGGCAGGCTGAGGGAGGCTTTGCGTACCGTCGTCGCGGCTGAGTATCCTTCATGCGCCTGCCATGACGCATCGTTCACCAGGTATGGCTACAACGGAGCCACAACAGTGACAATCAGGAAATAGGAGCGTGATGGCTTTGATTATTCGTACTGGTCAGCGAACTGTGTCTTGCCATACGTGTAGTAAGGCACTTCCGTATCACCGCCAAGCTGCCTGTACCATGCCGGGGTGACTACAGTTCCGTCGGGCCTGAGCAAAGTGCGCTCATAGATTGCATAGACCGGATTGAAGACAAGATCGGTCACACCGATGGTGTAAAGAGGCTCTGATGTCTCATCAGTCCGTGCCTCTTCCCTGACCTTGACCTCAAGCCTGTTGCAGGCCATGAGTTCCCTCAGGAATTCCATCCTGGCTTTTGTGACATTGCTTTCGACAATGGTGCACCTGGTGCCGTCTATCTCGCCTGTCAAATGCTTTGCAGAAGTAAGTGATGTCATGATTCCTCCGTTTTTAGATGCCGTAACTTAAGTTTCTTATCATCTCGAAGAGACCGCTTGCAAACCC
>DAIDJT010000110.1 GCA_027451265.1 Bacteroidales bacterium
CGGTGACTTCCTCTACAGTGACAGCGAGTTCAGCATCATGAGGCGAGACATCGAAGTTGCAGGCGAGTGCGGGGCTGACGGCATTGTGACGGGCATACTGAACAGGGACGGTACCATCGATGTGGAAAGAACAGCACTCCTGGCTGAATATGCATCACCCATGAGCCTTACCTTTCACAGGGCCTTTGACCTCTGCAGGGACCCGAAACAGGGACTTGAAGATGTAATATCCACGGGAGCCGCCCGGATACTCACCTCGGGCCAGGCCAAAAGCGCCATTGAGGGGGCCCCGCTCATCAAAAGCATGATTGCATGGGCAGCCGGCAGAACCATTATCATGCCCGGCGGTGGTATTGATGAATACAATATAAGCCTTCTGGCCACCGGGACAGGCGCCTCTGAATTCCACCTCTCGGGACGAAAGCAGAGGGAAAGCATGATGACATTCCGGAGAAAAGGGATCTATATGGGCGACCCGAGACTGCAGACTGAATACACACTTAAAAGCGCCGATGCCGAACGGATCAGTTCGGTAATTATGATCTTAAAGGGTATTGTATTTTAATTAAAGATGCTATTTTTGAGAACTTTCCGATCTGCAAAAAAATTGGCGCGGGGAAGTAATTAATTATAACACAATAACTTAATTCAATCCGATAAACATGAAGAAAATCACATCGCTGATGCTGAGCCTCATTCTCGTGATGTTACTCGTAACAGGGAAGAGCAACGCATGCACCAACTTTCTCATTACAAAGGGAGCCACAAAGGACGGCTCTACCATGATCACCTATTCGGCTGACTCACACGTTCTGTACGGTGAGCTTTATTTCTGGCCGGCAATGCAGTATAAGACCGGAACCATGGTTGACGTATATGAATGGGACTCGGGCAAGTTCCTTGGCAAAATTGAACAGGCACCTGTAACCTACTCGGTGGTTGGCAATATCAACCAGTTCCAGCTGGCCATTGGCGAGACAACCTATGGCGGCCGCGGCGAACTGTTCAATCCTGACGGCATAATTGATTATGGCAGCCTTATTTATCTTACACTCCAGAGAGCAAAGAATGCAAGGGAAGCCATTCATACGATAGTTACCCTGACCGAGAAGTACGGTTACTGCAGCTCAGGTGAGTCATTTTCAATTTCCGATCCCAACGAAGTGTGGATCATGGAGATCATAGGCAAGGGGCCCGGAAAGAAAGGAATGGCATTCGTTGCACGCAGGATTCCTGACGGCTACATCTCAGGCCATGCCAACCAGGCAAGGATACAGACTTTTCCGCTGGCCAACGGCACCACCTCAATCACATCCGCTGAGATCGACAAGGTATTCAATCCCGCGGTAGAAACAGTTTATGCTGCAGACGTGGTGAATGTTGCCCGCGGCTTTGGGTGGTACAGCGGTGCTGATGCAGATTTCAGCTTCAGCGACGTGTATGCCCCGGTCGACTTCAGCGGCGCACGCTTCTGCGATGCACGCGTATGGTCAGGCTTCAACAAGGTGAACAGCACAATGGGTGATTACCTCAACTATGCAATGGGTTACGACCTTAAACACAGGATGCCCCTGTGGATCAAGCCCGACAACAAGCTGAGCCTTGAGGATGTGATGGGACTTATGCGCGATTATTACCAGGACACCCCTATGGACATGACAAAGGACCTTGGTGCAGGCCCCTATGCCAGCACAGTCAGGTGGAGACCGATGAGCTGGAAGGTTGACGGAAAGATGTACCTGCATGAAAGGGCAATCTCAACCCAGCAGACAGGCTTCTCATTCGTCACCCAGAGCCGTTCATGGCTGCCTGATCCCGTCGGTGGCATCATCTGGTTCGGCGTTGACGATACTTACTATACGGTTTATACGCCCATGTACTGCGGTATGACCGATGTGCCACAGTCATTCAGGGTTGGCAACGGCGATATGATGACCTACAGCGATGATGCAGCATTCTGGGTCTTCAATGAGGTCACCAATTTTGTATACAACCGCGCCAGCGTGATGACACCCGAGTTGCAGGCCAAACAGAAGGAGCTTGAACATAAATATATGGCAGAGACTGCAGATATAGACTCAAGAGCTGCTGAACTCTTTAAGAGCACTGCAAAAGGCGCGGCAAAGAAGGGTACCGAGATGATCACAGCCTACTCCGTTAATGCTGGCAACAATACTGTCAAAGAGTGGAGAGAACTATACAAATTCCTCTTTACCAAATACATGGACGGTAACGTCAAAACCCGCAAACCGCTGCCCGAAGGGTATAAATATATTGCTCCCGATGTGAAGCAGCCCGGTTATCCGCAGGAATGGCTGATGAGAATCGCCGTTGATGCCGGTGACAAGCTGAAGATGCCTGATGGTGCAGGTCACTGATCTTTACTGTAATTGCAATAAATAATTTGCAGATAATAAAAAATAATTTGTACCTTTGCGACCTGTTTAAAAAGGAGTAAAGATCACATAAACATATTTGCGCGATGGACTTAATGAAAGTAGTTGAAAAGGAGTTTGCCTCAGGTATTGAATTTCCGAAATTCAGGGCAGGCGACACTGTAACAGTACATTACAAGATCAAGGAAGGAAACAAGGAAAGGATACAGCAGTATCGCGGTGTGGTCATCCAGAGATCAGGAGCCGGCGTGACGGCTACATTCACTGTCCGCAAGATGTCAGGAAACATAGGTGTTGAAAGGATTTTCCCGGTGTCATCGCCTTTCATTGACAAGGTTGAGGTCAACAAGTACGGTAAGGTCCGCAGGGCACGTATCTTCTACCTCAGGAACCTGACCGGAAAGAAAGCACGCATCAAGGAAAAGATATTCTAGTCCTTCAGGACGATTCAGAAAAGAGCTGCCCAACCAGGCGGCTCTTTTTGTTTTACAACAGGGCGGTCAGGTCTTCAGGCGGCGGGAGACGATTCTCCTTTTAGCTGAACTGACAAAAGAAAAGGGGGCGCTCCGGTGCGCCCCCTCCCTGAACAAAGGTTGTCAAACCATCAATTTCTGGACTAGTATACGGTACTTTGCGGATTCCAGTTGCACCATCCGGATGTCCAGTTTGCCGTTCCGAAAGCACCTCTGTAGGTGGTCGGGGTAAAGAAGGTGTCAGTAAGCCTGCTGTTTGTAAATGAGGCACCTGAAAGCAGCGCTGATCCTGCCTGGGGAAGCAGGTTCGGGGATGTGAGATTTATGAATCCTGTGCCAATTATATCAGCAACAGTCATATTATCAGAATTATTTCTGGCCGTGGCAGTGAAGTAAGCCTGATGCTGGGCAACGGTATAGGGAACTGCAACCGTCCCGGTCTTTTCCACATAGTTGACCGTCATGCCTGCCAAAATGGTATTTTCAATCTGCAGCTCATTCTGATCAGCAAGTGTGGGTGAATTGCCCTTCTGTCCGTCCATCGAAAGGCCCTGGGGAAAGCCGGCGAAAACTGAATTGTAGACAGATGTTTTTGTTCCCCTCCTGAGATGAAGTGCTTTTTCATGTTTGGTCTCCGCAGGCAAGGTTGCGGTGACTGTCAGCGGTCCAAGCGCAGTCACGTTCGAGAAAACCGGTGCTGTCACAGGTGTGAGGAGCGATCCGTCAGCATCATTGTCGCTCTCGAAGGCATTGGAGCCTGACTGGTCTGACTTAAGAGGATCCTGAATGATGAGGCCGAACTGGATCTTCCCGGTGAATCCGTTGTCAGTGTCAAAGGCATCATCAAGGCCGCCAAAGGCAACAATGTATCTGGCATTCACATTACCGCCGAACCATTCGTAGGAATCATCACCCGAGTATGAAACCTGGATATGGTCAATGGTGGTTGTCTTCCCTACTGCATAGAGGGTAAGTCCGTTAATTTCGGAGTTGGCTGTTGAGGTAAGGGGAATACCAGGGAACTCAATCCTTACATACTGCAATACACCGGAATTATCATTGTCATCAGTACCGCCGTATTTAGTACCAACGCCTCCTTCCGCAATGCCAACACCCGCTCCGTCATCGTGCTTGTTTGTCTTTGCATTGCCGGCAATGACTATGCCGCCCCAGTCACCAGTAGCCCGCAGTCCGGGAGCCTTGTCCGATGTAAATACTATCGGCTTGTCGGCCGTACCGGCAGCCATTATCCTTGAACCTCTCTCAATGATCAGGGTTGCCTTCGTATTTGACACACCTTTGATAATTGTTCCTGGTTCAATTGTAAGAGTGGCATTGTTCTTTACATATACGAATCCTGACAGGTGATATTTTGCCTGTGCATACCATCTGGTGTCTGCGGTAATATCTCCTGAGACCGTAATTACCTGCCCTGTGGATGGCACAACCGTTACATCACATGTTGCAGCAAAGAGCGGATTCTCATCTGATGTCGCAGTAATTGTTGCATCTCCCAGGGCAACGCCGGTGACGACACCCCCACTTACTGTTGCTATGCCGGCATTGCTGCTTGTCCAGGTCACATTCCTGTTTGTAGCATCCTGCGGATCGATTACAGGAATGATTGCCAACGTTGCTCCAACCTGTACGGTTGCCTCCTTCCGGTCAAGGTCCAGCGAGGCAACCGGGATTTCCTTCTCACATGACACCGCAGTTAAAAGTATTACGCAGAGAGCTATAGCTCCCGTAGCATTTTTAAAAAGGTTTGTCTTCATAATGTTTTTTTGTTGATTGCATATTAATTTCCTTAATATCTGTATGTTAGTCCCATTGAGTACTGCCTGCCGGGATACCATGACCTTGTGTTCTGGCTCCTGTTGAATACTTTTGTTCCGTCTCCCCCATAGTATGACATGTCAACGACAGTCCTGACCTGCTGCTGGTAAACAACCAGTTCACCGAAGAGGTCCTTTATGCCTGCCTTAAGTTCAAAATTCTTCCCTATCTTCTTGCTTACGGCAAGGTCAGTCTCGTTTCTTGGCATCTCGTAAATGTCAGGAATGCTCTCCCATGCATTTGGAGAAGGTCTTCCGACAGCAATAATGCGCTTTCCGATCCTGTTGTAAACCACGCTCGCCATCAGCCCCCTGTCATTGTCCTGCCAGAACAGGCCGATGTTGACTATGTACGGTGATTGCCCCTGCAGGGGACGGTCAAAAGCCACTGAACTCCGGATAAGCGAAAGATTGACAACCGCTGTAAGCTTTTCGAGCCTGTCATTTACAAATCCCAGGTTCTTCCGGGCCTCGGTCTCCAGCCCGAAACTGTAAGCCGAGCTGATGTTGTCAAATGAAAACTGCGTAGGGTTGTTTCCCCTTATGGCTACTTCTATCGGATTCGTAAAATGCTTGTAGAATATCCCGGCATTGAATGTCTCATTGTTTCCGGGATACAGCTCATAACGGAGGTCAAGATTATGAATGTAGGCTGACTTTATGTTTTCATTACCGTAAATGCCTGCATTCTGATCAAAATCAACGAAATAAAATGGAGCTGATTCCCTGAACTCCGGCCTGTTTACTGACATTCCGTAGGTGAGTCTGATCAGGCTGGCAGAGCTTAGATTAACTGCAAAGTTGGCAGAGGGGAACAGGTTTATTGTATCCCTTACCACCTTGACAGGGATGGTGGTCCCCTGCCTGTGGCTTGACAACTCCTGCCTGTCCTTTTCGATCCTTGCTCCAAGCGAAAGGTCAGTGCCTGTACCGAATCTGAACCTGAAACTGAGATAACCGGCAAGCATCATTGCCGAAGCATCATATGAATCAGACAGGGCAGTTATCTCCTTAAGCCTGATGCCGTCTGTCAGGTTAATATTTTCCGGTGAAAATATCTCCTGAACCTGCATGGTGGTAGAGCTGAAAGAAGATGATTCCCCTGATATGGCATAACCAAAATTTCTTGCCCTGAAGCTTCTGTCCCTGGTCTCGGCAAAAAGACCTGTTCTGAGCTCCCAATCCACATTTCCGTTTTCAAACTTCTGAGTGAAATTTACCATACCGGAATAATTTGTTTCATCAAGTCCCAGCCACATTCTTGATACTGAGGAGAGATCCGGGTTGTTGCCGAACAGGATGATGAACGGAGAGGTTTCGCCGTCACTGCTGATATACCTGTAACGCCTGATGTCAGGCTCATTCCTTGCCGAAAGAGAGTAACCGGCCGTGAAATCGACTGCTGTCCTGCCCTCATTGAGAATCTGTTCAGCCCCCAGCTGGCCGGTATAGATCAGCCTGTGGGTATATTTCATCTCACCCGAGCGGACAGAACGGCCGTTATTGTACCAGTCATGACCTTCTCTCATTGTGACACCTGAGCCTGCCGTACTGGTAAAGAAATTCCTGAACTCAATTTTCATCCCCTGGTAAGGATAAACAGTCCAGTTGTGCATCAGTCCCACCCGTGTATTTGTCCTGTACTGCCTGTCAGTGAATTCATCCAGGATGCCGGGTGTATCATAGGCGAAATTATAGATTGAGTAGCTGTTATTCAGAACCTCCCTGAATGAATTTGAATAGCTGTAGGTCAGTGACGTCACATTGCCAGCAATGAAGTTTCCCTTTTCAAATCTCCTGTTTATGCCGAGACTGAGTTTCTGGTCCGGAATTGCACGTGCATAGAGGGCATCCCATGAGTTGTTGAGACTCCGGCCTATTTCGGTTACCCTGTTTCTTATATCCGGGTTGGTTGCGCTCTCATAAAGATCAAGATGAGCCGGCATGGCTTCAGGAAGTGCCCTGTGCTTCACTCCCGTTGTCAGCCAGTCAGTGGCGCCGCCTTTTTCCTTCAGGTAACTGCCGAAAGTCGTATACTGCCTGAAGGCAGTACCGTATGAAACAAAAGCCTTATTTTCCTCAGGGATTCCGGTTGTGGTTATCTTTATAAATCCCCCGGAATAGTCTGCAGGGAGCCCGGCGGAAGGCGACTTGAGGATAAAGATATTCTCAATCATTGATGAGGGGATAAGATCAAAGGAGAAAGACCTTACATCGGCCTCCAGGCTTGGTGCCGGGGCGTTGTTCAGCCACACATTGTTATACCTTGATGACAATCCCCTGACAACGATGAACCTGTCATCCACTATTGAAACGCCCGGCAGGCGCCTTACAACCTCCGATGCATCTTTGTCCTGGGTGCGGCTGATAAGCTGGGAGGAGATGCCTGATACAACCACCGGGCTGCTCCTGATGCTGTTCATCACTGACACTTCACTGTCAGTGCGTTTTGTGGCAACAACCACGATATCATCAAGTTCAACTGCCTGATCTGACATCACTGCATTGACCAACGTGACTGAGCCGGTCTTTACCTCCACGTCATCCACCTTCAGAGGCCTGTATGATATGAAGGTAAAATTCAGGCTGTACCTGCCCGGGGCTACGGAATTTATTGTAAACTCACCTTCAGGGCCCGTGGAAGCACCCCTGAGAGTACCTTCAATAACCACATTGACGCCCGGCATTGTCTCACCGGTTGACTGGTCACGGACAACACCGGTGATTGTGCCACCCGGCGCCTGTGACCATGACTGAAGCGAGTGCGGGAAGAGAAGTAATAAAATGAGGATAGTTAACTGGTTTTTCATCCTGATGGTTGACTTGATTTCAGTGCAAAAGTCAGCCAGGGATGTTACAGGTGTGTAAAAAACCGGTTACGAATACATGACATTAATGTTACATGGTTATTACATGTTCCGGTATGAATTAAGAAATAGAAAAGAGGTCATTACAACCTCTTTATTGAAACCCCGACAATCAGACCGGCCGGCTCACCGGACCTTTTACGCGGTTTATTTCCCGTTACTTCAGAAGCTCATCGGCTTTTGCGTTGGCTTCGGCGATAATTGAGTCTGCCCTTTTATTTGCTTCCGTCACCAGCTGGGTAGCCTTTTTATCAGCTTCCCTGTTCAGCGCTTCAGCTGCCTTTTTTGCGGCAGCCACAGCCAGTGCACCCCTGGGTTCAGCATCCTTTACCAGCTTTTTGCCACGGAGGTCTGCTTCACTTCGTATCACCTCCGCCGACTTTGCAGCCTCATCGCGCAGCATCTGCGCTTTTTCCTCTGCCTCCTTTAGTATCTTGTCTGCCTGTTGCCTGGCAACGTCATTTACCTTCTGCGTCACCTCCTGCCTGACCGTGTCAGCTACTGCAGAGGCTGCCGATGTGACGCTGCCGCCTGCAAATGACGGGGTTATAGAAGGATCACGGACAGTTCCGCCGACATTGAGGTTCACCTTTATAACATCAGGCGGTGCGGCACCGAAGCCCAGGGCAGCTGCCTGTGATGCCAGGCTGCTCATCAGCGCCCCTGCCGCCTCTCCCAGTTCAGTCCTCGGGATCTCTGCCCTCACAAGATAGTGAAGAGTACGGTCAAGTCCCTGATCACCTGAGATGTTGAGCCTGATGTTGCCC
>DAIDJT010000111.1 GCA_027451265.1 Bacteroidales bacterium
CGGCGGGGCATTTCTCACGCACGGCCACCTCTTGCCTGACGCCTTTAAATGATTACCTTTGCAAAAATTTTCCCGATGCAGATTAATTTTCTTGACATATTAGCCTGCTTCATGGTGTTGTTCGCAATCATTGACATGCCGGGATCGATCCCAATCATCCTGGATATTAAATCAAAGACCGGAAACATCCATCCCTGGAAGGCAACCCTGGTGTCGCTTTCGATTTTTCTGGCTTTCCTGGTCTTCGGGGACAGGCTGCTCGGCATCTTCGGCATTGATGTGGGCTCGTTCGCCATAGCAGGATCGTTTATCATCTTCCTTATCGGGATGGAGATGGTGCTTGGGGCTGAGTTCTTCAAGCATGACTCGCCCGGGGGAGGAACCATTGTGCCGATAGCCTTCCCCCTTATTGCCGGCGCCGGTTCTATAACCACCATCCTTTCACTGAGGGCAGAGTATGCAACCATAAACATACTAATAGCCCTGCTGCTGAACATGGTTATAGTCTATTCCGTTCTCAGGCTCACCTCCACGATTGAGAGGGTGCTGGGGCCCACATGGCTTCACATTCTCAAGAAGTTTTTCGGCATCATTCTTATAGCGATAGCTATCAGGCTCTTCGTCAACAACACCGGCATAACCCTACCTCAATGAGTCAGGCAGAGGTTACAATCTATACCGACGGCGCCTGCAGCGGCAATCCCGGTCCGGGAGGGTATGGGGTGGTCCTTATATCGGGTTCCCTGCGCAAGGAGCTTTCCGGAGGTTTCCGGCTCACCACCAACAACCGGATGGAGCTGCTTGCGGCCATCACCGGCCTTGAGGCACTTAAGCGTGACGGTCTGAGAGTAATGTTGCACACTGATTCGCAGTACCTGGTGAATGCGGTCAACAACGGCTGGCTCTTCACCTGGGAGAAGAAACAGTTTGCCAGGAAGAAAAACCCGGATCTGTGGATTCGCTTCCTGGAGGTTTACAGGCGGCACAGGGTCACCCTGGCATGGGTGAAGGGGCATAACAATAACACTGAGAATGAACGTTGTGACGCCCTCGCAGTTGCGGCCTCTAAGCTTCCCGGCCTTCCTGAAGACGAGGGCTACCTGGCAGACGGAGAACCCGAAGAGATAATCTGAGAATTGACAGTTATTTTTGACTTTAATAAAAAAAATGCAAATTTTGCATAAACTGGGGAGAGATGAAAAGTTACATACACAAAGCCACAGACCTGACGCCGGAAATTATCCTTGCTCCTGATGAAAACCGGTTCGTCATAGCAGGGAAGTCAGCACCTGAAGATGTCAGGGGCCTTTATTATCCCGTTATAGAATGGATGGAAGTTTTTGTTGCTGAAGTAAGGAAAGGAAACAAATATACAGACTCCAATCCGCTCCGCCTGAAATTTGACCTCGAATACTTCAATTCATCCTCTGCCAAGTTCCTTTTTGACATTTTCGCCCACCTCAGGGATCTGAACAATGAAGGAATCCCGGTTGATATTGAATGGCATTATGACGAGGAAGACACTGATTTGCGTGAGGCCGGCGAAGACCTGGCGCTGCTGGCCGAAATGCAGTTCAGGTATTGTCCCAAGACAAGATGAGCGTACTGAGAGGACCGGCCGAACTGTACCAGCTCCTTGATTCGCTGCAAATACCCTACGAATATATTGAACACCCTCCCGTACCAACGGTTGAGGAAGCAATGAAATACTGGTCAGGAATCGAATCAGGCCATTGCAAAAACATCTTCTTCCGGAATCACAAGGGCGACAGGCATTACCTGGTTATCCTCTACTATGACTCAAAACTGAATATCAGGGAGCTTGAGCAGAAGCTGCACCAGGGGAAGCTCTCCTTTGCTTCTGACAGGCGCCTGATGCAATATCTCGGTCTGACTCCCGGCTCCGTCTCCCCTTTCGGCCTTATTAATGACAAAACCCGCCACGTCCACCTCTTCATTGACAGAACCCTCATGAACCATGAACGGCTTTCGTTCCATCCGAACACAAACACCGCATCACTTATTATTCCCCGCGAGGGGCTTTTCAGGTTCCTGGACCATACAGGCAACACCTGGGAGTTAATCTGATTACATGGCATGCAGCATTATGCACATCCCGGCGTCTTTATGACGGACTTGCATCTTGACTTTTAACCCTTACTGCCATGAAAAGAATTGCAATTATTGCGACTGTGCTGATTCTGTGCACCCTGGCCGCCACCCCCACCCCTTTACAGGACTCCATACCGAAAAAATCCTACCGGGCCACATTAACAACTTCACCCCCTGTCATTGACGGATCATTGACAGATGAGGCCTGGCAGGCAGGTGAATGGCAGGGTGATTTTGTCCAGTACGAGCCAAATAACGGGGTCGCATCATCCCAGAAAACAGAATTCAAACTGCTGTACGATGAAAATAACCTGTATGTTGCCTTCAAATCCTACGACAGCAATGCTGACAGTATTGTCAGGCGTATCTCCAGGAGGGATAACGGTGAAGGTGACTTCGTGGGTGTCGGTTTCGACAGCTATCATGACCTGCAGACCGGTTTTGCATTTGTCACCAACGCAGCCGGTGTCAAGAATGATTTCATCTGGTCACGTGACGGGCAGGTTGAAGATGACACCTGGGACCCCATCTGGTTCACCGGAGCAAAGGTCTATGACTGGGGATGGGCTGCAGAGATGCGAATACCCCTCACCCAGTTGAGGTTCAGGATCTCTGATGACGGTGTATGGGGGCTGGAAGCCTTCCGCCGCATCTTCCGAAACCAGGAGACATCTCTCTGGCAGCATGTTGACCGCAATTCATCAGGTCTGGTCCATAACTTCGGCAAACTGACAGGCCTAACAGGCATCAGGCCGAAAAAACAGGCTGACATAACCCCTTTCGCCGTGGCGAGCCTGGAGACATTCGAGAAAGAAGATGGCAACCCGTTTGCCACCGGAAGAACCTGGAAATATAACGCAGGTCTTGATGCCAAGTTCGGCATCACAAACAACATGACTCTTGACCTTTCGGTGAACCCTGATTTCGGGCAGGTTGAGGCAGACCCTTCACAGGTTAACCTCACAGCCTATGAGACATTCTTTGAAGAGAAGAGGCCTTTCTTCATTGAGGGTAACAATATAACCAACTTCAGGACAGGTCTCGGTGACGGTGACATTGGTTTTGACAACCTGTTCTATTCAAGAAGAATCGGACGGAGTCCCCACCTGTGGGCCAATACCGAAGATAACGAGTATGCAAGGATGCCCAGGGTTACGCCCATCCTGGGCGCTGCCAAGCTCACCGGAAAGACACCTGAAGGGCTTTCGATAGGTATTGTCGAAGCCATTGCGGCAGAAGGCAGGGCAGAGATAGACTCCCTGGGGCAAAGATCATGGCAGACGGTGGAGCCTCTCACCAATTATCTTGTTTCAAGGGTAATGAAAGACTTCGGAGGAGGAAAGACAATCATCGGCGCTGCATTCACAAATACCCACCGGTTCCTTGACAATACAGGGATTGACGGCCTGGTCCATAATGCCAATACGGCGGGAGTCGATTTCACCCGGTATTTCGGTGAAGAGCGTGACTGGTACATTTCAGCTACTGCAGCCGGAAGCAATCTTACCGGCAGCAAAGCTTCAATAGAGAATCTTCAGCGCTCATCAATACATTATTTTCAGAGACCGGATGCAGACTATGTTGAGGTTGACCCTGAACGGACATCACTCAATGGTTTCGGCGGCAATGTGCAGGCCGGCAAGGTAGGCGGACACTGGAATTTCATGGCTTTCACTTATATGAAATCACCCGGGCTGGATCTTAATGATGTAGGCTACCTTCAGAGCGCCGATGCAATAATAAGCGGCCTGTGGACAGCCTACAGGTTTGATAAGCCGTTCAGCATATTCAGGCAGATAAGGCCCAACGCCAACTACTGGACCGGGTGGGATTTTGGCGGAACGCATCTGTTCACAGGCGGGAACCTGAGCCTCTACGTCCAGTTCAAAAACCTGTGGTGGACAAACATCGGAGGCAATTACGAAGGCAATTCCTTATCCAACAATCTCCTCCGCGGCGGTCCGGCCATGCTTTATCCCTCCTCTGTCAACAGCTGGTTCAATCTTGGTACAAACAACTCGAAAAAGGTATTCGCAACCGTTTTTGCCAATGCAGCCCGCGGAGCCGAAAATGTCTCGGAAAGATATTCGGCAGGAATAGATTTCACGGTTAAACCCGGACAATCATTTACAGCCTCCATTGAACCCTCCTATTCGATAAACCGCAATGACATCCAGTGGGTGTCACGCAGTGACGACGATGAGCATTACATCCTGAGCCGCATTGACCAGCAGATAGTCAGTATGTCTCTGAGGATGAACTACAATATCACTCCGGACCTTACCATCCAGTACTGGGGACAACCGTTTCTTGCTGCCATGGACTACAGCAAATTCAAGGTGGTAACCGATCCCAGGGCTGAAAAGCTTGCGGACCGCTATCACCTGATTGCCGATAATGAGATTGAGTATGATGCAGGTAACAACAGGTACCTCGTTGATGAAGACAGGGATGGAACCGTAGACTACACCTTTGGGAACCCTGATAACAACTATGACCAGTTCCTTTCAAACCTGGTGTTGAGGTGGGAGTTCACCCCCGGGTCAACGCTCTTCCTGGTATGGTCACAGACAAGAAGTTACAGTGATTCAACAGGCTCCTTCTCACTTGAGCAAAATCTTGACAACCTCTACACCTCGAAGAGGCCATATGATGTATTTCTTGTGAAATTCACATATCGTTTCGGTTTGCGGTAAGAGCCGCTGATCGCAGGTCCGGAAGAGCGACTGGTATCCATCAGTCGCTCTTCATATTTTACTCTCCGGCGACGGGAAAAATGATGTAATTTTCCCTAACTTTGTAGTAGCTTTACTGTCCCTGAAATCCCTCACAATGAAAAGTGTCCTGCTTATTCTTCTCTCAGGCCTTACCCTCGTTCTGCCCGCACAGGAGTACGAAAAGAGAACTTGCACCGCTACCCGGACGGGTGCTGCGCCTGTGATTGACGGTGAGCTTGATGACGAGGCATGGACCGAAGGTGAATGGGAGGGTGGCTTCTGGCAGTATGCCCCGGAAGAAGGGGCGCCCGTAAGTCAGAAGACAGAATTCAAACTGCTTTATGATGACTACAATATTTATGTTGCCATAAAGGCTTATGATACTGCCCCTGACAGCATCGTTTCACGCATGACCAGGCGCGATGACACTGAAGGTGATAAAGTGTCAGTGGCAATAGATTCATACTTTGACCAGCGCACTGCATTCGGTTTTGAGGTGAGTGCGGCTGGCGTCAAGGGAGATCTGATGTGGATTGATGACGGACTGACGGAGGATGACTCATTCGATCCCATTTGGTACGTGAAGACAGGAATCAATGACTGGGGATGGGCCGCTGAAATGAAAATCCCACTCACACAGCTCCGGTTCTCTGCAAGTGACCGGCAGGTATGGGGATTTGAGGTTGTAAGGGAAATATTTCGCCATAATGAAACAGATTTTTGGCAGCCAATTGCCAGGAACGCTTCAGGCCTGGTTCATAATGGCGGACTTCTGAAAGGACTGACCAGCATCAGGCCGCGAAAACTGTTTGATCTCACACCCTACGGCGTGGCAAGACTGGAAACCTACGAAGGGGAAAAGGGCAATCCGTACCACGACGGATCTGACATCAAGGGCAACATTGGCCTCGATGCAAAAATAGGGGTGACCAACAACATGATTCTTAGCCTGTCACTTAATCCGGATTTCGGGCAGGTGGAGGCTGACCCGTCAGAGGTAAACCTTACTGCATTTGAAACTTTCTTCAGCGAGAAACGCCCGTTCTTCATAGAAGGAAACAACATAACTGATTACAATCTGGGGTTGGGCAGCGGTGGCCGGGGCAATGACAACCTGTTCTATTCACGTAGAATAGGCAGGCAACCACGACTGAGCCATTCTGCCGGGGAAGGTGAATATGCCTATACACCGGCATTCACTCCAATCATCGGATCTGCAAAGCTGACCGGCAAATCGGCAGGCGGCCTCTCGGTAGGTTTCATTGAGGCGGTGACCGCAAAGGTGAATACCAGGATATATGATCCCCTTGCAGGAGAGACAAAATACAGGACCGCCGAGCCGCTCACCAACTACAGTGTGGGAAGGGTGCAGAAGGACTTCAGCGGGGGAAAAACCATAATTGGCGGAATTGTGACAAGCACTGTCAGATCACTTGATGCGGAAACAGAGGATTACTTCCATAAGTCAGCCACTTCAGCAGGTATCGACTTCACCAGGTATTTCGCGAACATGAATTACATCTTCCGGCTGCGTACTGCCGTCAGCAACGTTACCGGGACCGATGATATGATAGCCCGTACACAGAGATCAGTCATTCATAACTTTGCCCGTCCTGATGCCGGCTATCTCGATTATGACATCACCCGCACATCACTGAGCGGATTCGGAGGAAACCTTATGGCAGGCAAGCTGGGAGGCAACTGGCAGTTTATATACCTCTCAAGCTGGAAATCACCGGGGTTCGAGACTAATGATATCGGGTACATGCTCATGGCAGACATGTATATGGGAGTGGGAGTGATCAACTATAACATATATAAACCATTCAGTGTATTCAGAAACATGAGCTTCGGAACCAACCTGATACACCTGATGGATTTCGGCGGAAACACCAACGCAATGGCAGTCTCACAGTCGTGGTCAGCAAACTACCTGAACCAGTGGCATACATTCATCAGTGCACAGTTGACCAGCCGCGAGACTGACAACCACCTTCTGCGAGGAGGCCCGGCAATGAAAATGCCCGGTCAGATGTATCTGTCGGCTGGCATTGAATCTGACGGGAGGAAAAAGCTGTCAGGAGAGATGCAGTTCAGTGTATCCAAAACGTTTAATGATGTGATGACCAGTTATGAGCTGGGATTCGAGCTGCAGTACAGGCCGTTTAACACCCTGACTCTTAATATTGAACCCGGGTGGAGCCGGACGGTTAACATGATGCAGTACGTAACCCTCAGGCATTTCGAGGGTATGAACGATCAGTCAGAGCGGTATATCTTCGGTTCCATAGATCAGAAGATATACAGTATTTCGATCAGGGCAGACTACAACATCACCCCTGACCTGTCAATCCAGTACTGGGGTCAGCCGTTCTTCGGGGCAGGAGACTACAGTGAATTCAAGCGGATCACTGATCCCGTTGCCACTGACTTTGACAGCCGGTATGAGATGCTTGACGGTGGAATGGTATCATATGCAATAAAGGACAGGATGTACAGCATTGATGAAAACCTCGACTCTTCAGAAGATTATTCATTTGACAATCCTGATTTTACGATAAGTGAGTTTTTGCATAACCTGGTTGTGCGCTGGGAGTTTCTTCCCGGGTCAACAGCTTATCTTGTCTGGTCACAGTCACGCGAGTACCCGGCAGATAACGGCCTTTTTGACGTCAGGCGTCAGTCAGCCGACCTCTTCCGCCAGACGATACCTCATAATATCTTCCTTGTAAAGTTTTCATACCGGTTCGGTCTATGATTAACAATACCTGCAGCTGGCCGTCAGGCGATCCCCTGATGATAAGTTATCATGACAATGAATGGGGGGTTCCTGTTCATGATGATAACAAATGGTTCGAACATATAGTGCTTGACGGTGCCCAGGCCGGCCTTAGCTGGAAGACAATCCTCCACCGGAGGGAAGGTTACAGGAAGGCTTTCAGCGGCTTTGACCCTGCAAAGGTGGCCAGGTATGATGAAGCCAGGATCAGCGAGTTGCTCAGTGATGAAGGAATTATCCGCAACAAACTGAAGATCAGATCAGCAATAAATAATGCCATTGCATTCCTTAAGATACAGGAAGAATTCGGGACATTTGATGCCTGGATCTGGCAGTTCACTGACGGTAAGCCTGTTGTCAACCAATGGAAAAGCCTGGATGAGATTCCGGCACGGACTCCTCTCTCAGATCTTATAAGCAAGGAGCTCAAAAAGAGAGGATTCACATTCGTGGGATCCACCATCTGCTATGCTTTCATGCAGGCAGCCGGGATTGTAAATGACCACCTGGTGAGCTGCTTCAGGCACCCCTAAAAAATATATCCTAGCTCCAGGTTGATGAATCTGCCAGGGCAAACTGCCCCCTTGCTGTCATAGAATTTGGTGTCAAGCAGGTTTTGTACGCCAAGATCGACTGAAACCTTTTCAGCAAACAC
>DAIDJT010000112.1 GCA_027451265.1 Bacteroidales bacterium
CATCACGAGCCTCTCCGTATCCTGTTCCCGTTACCGATGAAACATGACCTATCAGCAAGCCGTCATTCCCTGTGAGGTGACGGTTGAAGGTTATCTTCCTTGAGGGAGGCTCAAAAAGGCCCTCTTTCCGGTCGACGCGTGCCGGAAAATAATTCCCGATAAATGCACCAAACCCCGGAATAATGACGCAGTCATGTTTTAAAAGAAGTTCCTTGATAAGTCCGCTGATATCCCTCGCCATGTAAAGCAAATAATGAACAAAGATAAAAAAGAAACCTGATCCGTATCGGGAAAATGGGTTAATTAAAATCCATTATCTTCGCTTTTAAGATAGTGTTCAGAAGATGAAAAAGATAGAGATGGTTGACCTCCGGTCACAGTATGACAGGCTTAAGGCAGACATTGATAATGCGATAGCCGGGGTGATCAGCTCCACTGCCTTCATCCGGGGCCCTGCCGTGCGGCTCTTTGAGGAAGAACTGGAACGCTACCTGGGTGTCCGTCATGTCATCTCCTGTGCCAATGGCACCGATGCTCTCCAGATTGCCATGATGGCGCTGGGGCTGAAACCCGGTGACGAGGTGATAACCACCAACTTCACCTTCATAGCCACGGTGGAGGTTATAGAGCTTTTGGGGCTGAAAACCGTTCTCGTCGAGCCTGACAGGGGTTCCTTCAATATAAGTGTTGAGGCTGTCCGTAAAGCCATCACCCCGCGCACAAAAGCGATAGTGCCCGTGCACCTTTTCGGTCAGTGTGCCCACATGGAACCAATAATTGACCTGGCAAGGCAGCACGGGATATTTATAATTGAGGATGTTGCCCAGGCTACCGGAGCCGAATACCGCTTCAGCAACGGAACTGTAAAAAAGGCCGGTACCATGGGAACCATAGGCTGTACATCATTCTTCCCCTCAAAGAATCTGGGCTGTTATGGTGACGGGGGAGCTCTCTTCACCGACAATGATGAACTGGCCTCACTGATACGCAGCATTACCAATCACGGGATGAAGGTGAGGTATTATCATGACACAATAGGGGTCAACTCGCGTCTTGACACAATACAGGCAGCCATCCTCAGGGTCAAGCTGCGTCACCTTGACGAATTCAATGAGTCACGCGCAAAGGCAGCCGGATTCTATGACAGGGAACTGTCAGGGCTGCCCGGAATAACAGTGCCGGAAAAATCCCCCTTCTCAACGCATATCTTCCATCAGTACACCCTGAAAATCCAGGGTGGTGAACGCAACAGCCTGCGCGAGTGCCTCGAGAACGAAGGGATACCCTCCATGGTTTATTACCCTGTGCCGCTGCATATGCAGAAGGCCTATCTCCACCTGGGTTACGGTGCAGACGACTTCCCTCTCACAACCAGCCTCTCCGGCGAGGTCCTCTCTCTTCCGATGCACACCGAACTGGATGAAGAACAGCTCTCGTATATAACAGGCTGCATCAGGTCAAAATTCAACTGAAAAATATGGAAAAAGAGTATTTTGCCCACTCCACCGCGGTGGTAGATGAGGGTTGCATAATCGGCCGCGGAACGAAGATCTGGCACTTCAGCCATATTATGAAGGATGCCGTCATCGGCAGTGGCTGCAATATAGGCCAGAACGTGGTGGTTTCACCCGGGGTGACACTTGGAAATAATGTCAAGGTCCAGAACAATGTATCGATCTATACAGGAGTTATATGTGAGGATGATGTATTCCTGGGACCGTCGATGGTATTCACCAACATAATAAATCCGCGCAGCGCCGTCATAAGGCGCGACCAGTATGTCACAACCCTGGTGAGGCGCGGTGCCTCCGTAGGCGCCAATGCTACCATTGTGTGCGGTAATGAGATAGGGCAGTATTCCCTCATCGGCGCCGGGGCTGTGATAACCAAACCGGTGAAACCTTATGCCCTCGTGGTGGGTAACCCGGGCAGACAGACCGGCTGGGTATCTGAATACGGGCATAAGCTCTCATTCGGCGAAGACGGCCTCGCCACATGCCCCGAGAGCGGCCAGCAATACAGACTTTCCACCGGGGAGGTGACAAGAATTATTTAATTTTATGCCTTCGTAAAATCATTCTGATGAATAATACACCCAGGAATTTCGGGCTCATAGGGATAGCCGGATATATAGCCGAACGCCACCTCAGGGCCATAAAGGATACCGGCAACAAACTTCTGGCCAGTCTTGATAAATTTGATTGTGTCGGAAAGCTCGACAGCTACTTCCCGGAGAGCGACTTCTTCGTTGAGTTCGAGAGGTTCGACAGGCATGTTGACAAGCTGAAAAGAAGTGGCGTGCAACTTGACTACGTAAGCATCTGCTCACCAAATTACCTTCATGACTCGCACATCAGGTTCGCACTGCGCCACCAGGCTGATGCCATCTGCGAAAAACCCATAGTGCTCAACCCCTGGAACATAGATGCCCTGCAGGAAATAGAGAAGGAGACTGGCCGCCGGATATTCAATATCCTCCAGCTCAGGTACCACCCGGTGATCATTGCCCTCCGGGAAAAAATCAGGGCCAACCCGCAAGCCAAGAAGCATGACATTGACCTCACGTATATCACCAGCCGCGGTAACTGGTACCACATATCCTGGAAAGGTGACGTCAACAAGTCGGGCGGCATAGCCACCAATATCGGCGTTCACTTCTTTGACATGCTCGGCTGGATCTTCGGCCCCGTGGTCTCCAACAGGGTCCATCTGCTTGAGCGCGACAAGGCATCAGGGTACCTTGAACTTGAGAACGCAAGAGTCAGATGGTTCCTCAGCATCGACTGCAATGACCTTCCTGAGGATGTGAAGGAAAAAGGCAGGCGCACCTACAGGAATATCACAGTTGACGGAGAGGAACTGGAGTTCTCTGAAGGATTCACTGACCTCCACACAGTAACCTACCGTGAGATACTGAAGGGCAACGGTTACGGTCTCGAGGACGCCCGTCAGAGCATTGAAACGGTATACCAGATAAGAAACTCGGCACTTTCCGTGCTGACAGGAGAATATCACCCCATCATTAAAAAATGAATATGTACAACAAACTGCTTAACAGGGAGACAAAGCTCTCCCTCATCGGCCTGGGATATGTGGGCCTTCCCATTGCACTTGAATTTGCAAAAAAAATCAGCGTGGTTGGTTTTGACATCAGGCCAGACCGTGTCGACCTGATGAAAAAGGGCATTGACCCCAGCAATGAGCTTGAACACGAGGCATTCGAGAATACTGATATTTTATTTACATCCAGCCCGGAGGATCTCCGGAAAGCATCATTCCATATAATTGCCGTTCCGACGCCGGTGACCAGGCATAACCTGCCTGACCTGGAGCCTGTTCTGAAGGCCTCAGAAACCGTCGGACGAATTCTGAAAAAGGGCGACTATGTTGTTTATGAATCAACTGTTTACCCTGGCTGCACCGAGGAAGAGTGCATCCCGGTGCTTGAAAGGTTTTCAGGTCTTAAGTGCCCCGCTGACTTCAAGGTGGGTTTCTCTCCGGAACGCATCAACCCTGGAGACAGGAACCATACGCTGACAAAGATCGTCAAGGTGACAAGCGGCTGCGACGCCGAATCAGCTGAAAATATCGCCAAAACCTATGAGATGATAATCGGGGCCGGAGTGCACCGCGCATCATCAATCAAGGTGGCCGAAGCAGCAAAGATCATCGAAAATACACAGCGCGACATCAACATCGCTTTCATGAACGAACTCTCCATCATCTTCAACAGGATGGGAATCAATACCTACGAGGTTCTGGAAGCTGCCGGCACCAAGTGGAACTTCCTGAAGTTCTACCCCGGACTGGTTGGCGGCCATTGCATCGGAGTGGACCCGTACTACCTCTCATATAAGGCAAAATCAATGGGTTACCACCCGCAAATGATTGACTCCGGCAGGTTCACAAATGACAGCATGGGAGCATACGCCGGCAAGGAGACGGTTAAGAAACTCATCGCAGCCCACAAGAGCCCTGACAGGTCACGCGTCCTCGTGATGGGAATGACCTTCAAGGAGGATGTCACTGACATCCGCAACTCAAAGGTCATTGATGTCGTCAACGAGCTCCGCGACTTCGGAGTGGAGGTTGACGTCATTGATCCGGGTGCCTCACTCGCGGAGGTGAAGCACGAATACGGCCTTGATCTCAAAAAAAGTCCCGAAGGAAAATACGATGCAATCATAGTTGCTGTTGCACATAAGGAATACCGTGACCTCGATGAGAAATACTTCCTTGATCTTCTCAATGAGAAGGGGATACTGGTTGATCTGAAGGGTCTCTTCAGGAACAGGACAAAATGGCTGACATACTGGAGTCTCTGATGAAAAAGAAGGTAATTGTTACAGGAGGTACCGGCTATATCGGGTCACATACTGCTGTTGAGCTGATAACCGGCGGGTTTGAGGTGGTGATCATTGACAACCTGTATAATTCCGATATCTCAGTGCTGGAGGGTATCAGGGCCATCACCGGAATTACCCCTAAGTTTTACGATAATGATCTCTGTGACAGGAAAAGACTGGATGAGATATTCACGGCGGAGGGAAAAGTTGATGCCATCATTCATTTCGCGGCATACAAGGCTGTGGGAGAATCAGTCAGGAAACCACTCGAATATTACCGCAACAACCTCGTCTCGCTGATGAACATTCTTGAGATGATGGAGTCACACAACTCACACGCACTGGTCTTCTCATCATCATGTACAGTCTACGGTCAGCCTGACACGCTGCCCGTGACCGAAGCATCACCTGTCAGGGAAGCCGCTTCCCCGTATGGCTATACAAAGCAGGCCGGCGAGATCATCATACGTGATACAATGGCATCAAGGCCTTCACACAATGCAGTGTCTCTCAGGTACTTCAACCCCATCGGAGCCCATCCCACGGCTTTCATCGGTGAGCTGCCGCGCGGTGTGCCTGAAAACCTGGTGCCTTATATCACACAGACTGCAATAGGACTCCGTGAGGAGCTGAAGGTATTCGGAACAGATTATGACACCCCTGACGGATCATGCATACGCGACTATCTCCATGTGGTTGACCTGGCAAAGGCTCACGTGGCTGCTTTGAAGCGAATGCTTGACGGGGGAAGCAAGGCAAATTACGAAGTCTTTAACCTCGGGATGGGCAAAGGCGTTTCCGTTCTGGAAGCAATTGCCGCATTCGAGAAAGTCTCCGGCGTTAAACTGAACTATTCAATCACAGGTCGCAGGGCAGGTGACATTGAAAAGATATGGGCTGATCCCTCCCTGGCCAACCGCGAGCTGGGCTGGATGGCTGAGATAACAATTGAGGAGGCGATGGAAACAGCCTGGCGCTGGGAAAACAAACTGAAAAACAAGGGATCATGAACAGAACCATACTTATAACCGGTGGCGCGGGCTTCATCGGGTCACACGTCATCAGGCGCTTTGTAAACAAATATCCGGGATATAAAATTGTCAATGCTGACAAGCTGACCTACGCCGGAAACCTTGGCAACCTGACTGACATTGAAAAGAAATCCAACTACACCTTCCGTAAGGTCGACATTGTTGACAAAAAAGCGGTCAGCGCTCTTTTTGACGAGTTCAGGTTTGACGGGGTCATTCACCTGGCCGCCGAGTCACATGTTGACAGGTCAATCACTTCTCCTGATGAGTTCATTCATACGAACATACTGGGCACTGTCAATCTGCTGGCTGCATTCAGGGACGTTGTACCGGCTACAGGTGCCGGGAAACTGTTCTACCACATCTCCACCGACGAGGTTTACGGGTCACTTGAGCACGGAGGGTTCTTCACCGAGCAGACCCCGTACGATCCCCGCAGCCCCTATTCGGCATCAAAAGCCAGCTCGGACCATATGGTGCGGGCATTCGGCAACACCTACAAACTGCCATTCGTAATATCCAACTGCTCAAACAACTACGGACCAAACCAGTTCCCGGAGAAGCTCATTCCGCTTACCATTAATAATATTAAGACCATGAAGCCCATCCCGGTTTACGGGAAGGGGGAGAACATCCGCGACTGGCTTTATGTTGAAGACCACGCCTCGGCAATAGACGTCATTTTCCATGAGGGCAGGCCGGGTGAGACATATAACGTGGGGGGCGACAATGAGTGGAAGAACATTGACCTGGTCAGGCTGCTCTGCCGGATCATGGACCGCAAGCTGGGCCGGAGAGCTGATAGTTCAGAACAACTGATCACCTATGTGACTGACCGTGCGGGGCATGACCTCCGCTACGCCATTGACAGCAGCAAGCTGCAGAAGGAGCTTGGATGGAAGCCATCAGTCACTTTTGAGCAGGGGCTGGAGATGACCGTTGACTGGTACCTGGCAAATGAAAAATGGCTCTCAGCCATTATCTCCGGAGACTACGCGAGATATTACGAGGAGATGTACGGAAGCAGGTAGGATCTGCGAGTTGCGATCTGCGAGTTGCGAATTCCGAGTTGCGAATTCCGAGTTGCGAACTGCGATTTGGGAATTTCGAATTGCAAACTGCGATTGAGGGCAATCCCTGGATTACCTTGACTCCTTCGTGGTTGAGGTCCTCCCGGACCCTCAGACTTCAAGCCTTCAGACCTTCAGACGTCCTATCAGCTCATCTCCCAGCTCCGTCTTGGACTTAATGTGGTCAAGGATTGCCAGGACAACGCCGTTCTTCTCGAAGTCGCCCCTCACCTGCTCAAAATCACGCTTCTTCACTTCATCATCACCATCAATGCCGAAGCCGGTCATTGACGAGAGGGTAAACTCCTTACGCGCATCCTCATACAGCATCCTGTCAAGGTCAACGACGCTCTTCTTCCACCTCTCCACTATGGCAATAATGTCAGCTGCCGTCAGCTTGCTGTTGGGCTTGCCGGTCTCCCGGGGCAGGTGGTCATATACCCATGTCCATTCCAGGTCATAATACCGTTTGTGGACCGATTCAAAATACCTGTTAATGGCATCACCGCTCTTCATCTCCTGGCTTTCTATTGCTGTCAGCAGCTCTTCTATTGCACTCAGGGGGGTAAGGAGTCCGGACATGTCTATCCAGTCACCTGTCCCTTTGTCGGTGTCAGGTTTCAGGCGGGTGCGGATTTCCGCATCAGATTTGAACCCGGCACCTTCCAGTCTTTTGATTACCGAGTTCCCTATGAACTTATCAATTCCCATCTGGTAAAGAGTGATGCCTCTTTCAGCAGCGGAGGTCTTCATCCTCATCCTGTCAAAAGTGATCATTTCCATCCCGTGGTTTGAGTCAATCATCTTTTTCAGAAGTTCCCGGCCTTTCATCATCTTGCCCACGGTGAACGGACTGAGCAGGTTAAAGTTGATCTGGTCAAGCTTCTTCGAATCCTTGCGCATATCGCGTTTCGGCCACTTCTGTGCATCACGGATGGTACCCACCGAGCGCAGGTTGATACCGGGGATGAGTTGCGATTCATAGCTCACTTCGGTGAGGTATGAGAAGGGGAATGAGGTGGTGTCAACGTTATGATAATGGCGGCCCACCACCAGCGTAAAGGGTCCTATCCGGGAGGGCCACAGCACGTAGGAGTCAGATGTTGTTTTCGAGCCTCTCTCCATTATACCCTGGTGAATGGGACCCAGCTTGTACATATGGTTGCTCTGGTTGGAGCCGCTGCCGGCATTCATGAATGAAAAAATGCCGGCAATCAGGAGAGTTGATTTATGGTGGGTGACAGTAAAGGGACCTGCGAAGATGGAGCAGGCCTCACCGTGATAGCCTCCGCAGTTTGAGAAGAAGAGTGAATTCTCGGCGGAGTATTGTTTTGAAAGGGTGCAGCCCTGACCGATGAAGCATTTGTCAATGACGGCGGCATCATTCACCTTTGATCCGGAACAGATTATGAAGTGATCCATTATGACATCATTGCCGATATAAACCGGGTCCTTGAAGGAGCTGTTGACCGAGCCCTCTGCCAGTCTTGAGATATCTTCAATTATTGCTCCGTTACCTATCCTGACATTTTTTATTGTGCCGCACCCGGCGATGTATGACCCGGAGCCTATCTCTCCCCTGTCAGACTTGACGGTTTCAGCATAGTCATCTATCAGCTTTTCTATTTCTGCTATGGCTGCGGGCCTGTGCCGGTACAGGGTAATTATGTATGCCATGTGTGATGTAAGGCGGTCCCATATGGGCACCTCCCTGCCGCCCGTTTCGTTGAGAACGGCCACACGGGTGCCGTTGCCGAACGAGGTAAGCCCTTCGGTTGATATGTGGCCGCAGTTC
>DAIDJT010000113.1 GCA_027451265.1 Bacteroidales bacterium
CCGCCTCGAAGACGTGGGCGGTGAACTCAATGCATATACCACCAAGGAGGAAACAGCCATCCATGCTTCTTTCCTGAAGGAACACTACACCAGGGCTGTCGAACTGATATCCGACCTGCTCTTCTCATCCACCTTTCCTCCCTCTGAGCTGGAAAAGGAAAAAGAGGTGGTCATAGAAGAGATCAGTTCTTACCTCGACAACCCTGCTGAATATATCTTCGACGAGTTCGAGGAAATGGTCTTCCCGGACCAGCCGATAGGAAGAAGCATCCTGGGAATGCCGGCAACGGTGAGAGGTATTTCAGCCGACACAATCCGCAGATTCATATCCCGTAACTATTCAACATCACAGATGGTCTTCTGCTCCGTCGGAGCCATCTCTCCGAAACAGATCATCACCCTCTTCGAAAAGCACTTCGGACATGTGCCAGCCGGTAACGACACCCGCAGAAGACGGTCAGAATACAGATACAGTCCCGTCAGCACAGAAAAGAAAGCCGATACCTGGCAGAACCACTGTATCATAGGCAACATCGCATACGACCTGCATGACAAACGCAGGATGGGGCTGTTCATGCTCAACAATATCCTGGGCGGCCAGGGGATGAACTCACGCCTGAACCTCTCGCTTCGCGAAAAGCGCGGGTATGCCTACAATGTGGAGTCGGTCTATAATCCTTATACCGACACCGGCCTGGTGACAATCTATTTCGGCACCGACAGCCGCAACCTGGGGAAAAGCATAGCTCTCATCCACAGCGAACTCGACAGGCTTCGGCGTCAGCCCCTTGGCACACTTCAGCTGTCAAGGGCAAAGAGCCAGATAAAAGGCTATTTGGCAAGGGCTTATGAGAACCACGAAAGCCTTATGCTCAGCCTCGGCAAGAGCCTGCTGATATTTGACCGGATAGATTCCATGGATGAGACTTTCAGGAAGATCGACGCCGTCACCGCCAACGAGCTGCTTGAAACGGCAGCTGCAATCTTTGACAAATCATCACTTTCAACATTAATATACAGACAGAATGGAGAAAGAACTTGACAAATACATCAGGGAACACAGCACCCCTGAAGACAAGGTGCTGGAGGAACTGTACCGCCAGACACATCTCTATGTGGTTAACCCGAACATGGTCTCGGGACATATCCAGGGGAAGTTTCTGGAGATGCTCTCGCACATGATACACCCGGCCCATATCCTCGAGATTGGGACTTATACCGGCTACTCGGCAATCTGCCTGGCACGCGGACTGAAGAGCGGAGGGCAACTGCACACCATTGAGATGAATGATGAGCTCAATGAAATGAGCACTCACTACTTCGCACTGGCAGGTGTGGCCGACAGGGTTACCCTTCACACCGGCAGGGCACAGGATGTCATCCCGTCACTCGCATACACCTTTGATCTGGTCTTTATTGACGGTGATAAAAGGGAATACAGTGAGTATTATGACATTGTCTTCGACAAGGTCCGCAAAGGGGGATTCATCATTGCCGACAATGTTCTCTGGGGAGGCAAGATCGAAGGTGAGGAGGCGCTTAAGGATCCGCAGACGAAAGGCGTCGTCATGTTCAATGAAAAAGTGCGCAGTGACCACCGGGTCGAAAAAATAGTTCTGCCTCTCAGGGACGGGCTGATGCTGATAAGAAAAAAATAGAGCTGCCATGCCGGGGATCACGACTGAGGAACAGAGACGTACTGCTCCGGCAAGTCGGGGATCATCTTTATTTTAACGGTGGTACGGTTTTTGAGCATTGATATATTAAATATCTGAAAATGAAAAAGGCAATACTTTTTGTGTTCGTGCTGTTTGCCGGCTTTTCGCTGACGGCACAGGATCTTCAGAAGCTGGCCACAAAAGGAGCTGTGAGGCTTTTCGCCGACAAGGAGGACCTCACTTCGGTGATTCAAATAATACCTGACGGTACTGTTGTCGAGGCAGTCAGCGCTGACACGGTCTTTACACTCATCCGCCTGGGCGAAGTCCAGGGTTACGTAAAATCTGACAGGCTTACGGCGGCTCTGCCGGTGGTGTCGACGACGCAGCCAGTCGCACAGCAGGCACAGGAAGAACCTGTATTGCAGCCGGTAACGGAGCCGGTCCAGGTAGCGGCTCCAGCACAGCCATATGCTGACGTCCAAAACAGGCAGATACCCACCGAGCGTTACCAGGCGCTGTCTGAGAAGTACGGAGCAGACCTCGGACTAAGACTTTACCAGCATAAGGTCTGGAAGGGGATAACATCGGATATGGCGCGCGACAGCTGGGGCAAACCAAAACAGATCAACCGCATGTATGTAGACACCAGTGTTGACGAAGAGTGGATATATTCAAGGTCATATCTCTATTTCAGGGACGGGGTTCTTGTTGAGTGGGGCCCGGTAAAATAGTTGCCTGCTGATTCAATAAATACCGGTACCCCGGAGGGGTTTGCCGGCACACAGACCAGAAACGCCCGCCATGGGCGTTTCGCATATAAATGAGAAATGTCCACATATGGGATTCGCATTTCACTGATAAGTGCTAACGCCGAGGATGCCTCATACAAAACAAACAAGGCGCCCCATCTTCTGAGGCGCCACTGCTTTCTGAGCGGGAAACGAGACTCGAACTCGCGGCCCCGACCTTGGCAAGGTCGTGCTCTACCAACTGAGCTATTCCCGCAATTGTGACTGCAAAAATAATACTTTTTTCAAAATTACAAACAACGAAATTTTACCTGGCCTGATCTCATGCCGGCCGCGGAATCAAATACAGACAACCTCATTTCAACAATTTCCGGATATTATACAGTTTGTTCAGCGCCTCCATCGGCGTAAGGTTGTCAAGATCAAGCCCCATCAGTTCATCGCGGATCTGTTTCAGCACCGGGTCATCAAGCTGGTAAAAGCTGAGCTGGTAACCTTCGCGATGGGTGGCTATCTCCTCCACCGGTTTGCCCAGGTTCGTTCCGCCCCTGCCCTCTTCAAGCATCTTCAGTATCTCATCAGCCCTGCCCACGACGCTCTTCGGCATACCGGCCATACGCGCCACATGTATCCCGAAACTGTGCTCGCTCCCTCCCCTCTTGAGCTTTCGCAGGAAAATAACCCTGTTGTCGAGCTCCCGTATTGAGACATTATAATTCCTCACCCTTGAAAAGGTACTCTCCATCTCATTGAGCTCATGATAATGGGTTGCGAAGAGAGTCTTTGCCCTGTGCCTGTTCTCGTGGATGTACTCAACCATGGCCCATGCTATGGAGATCCCGTCATAGGTACTGGTGCCCCTCCCGATCTCATCAAGCAGCACAAGACTCCTGTCTGATAAATTATTGAGTATGCTTGCAGCCTCGTTCATCTCAACCATAAAAGTAGACTCACCGAGAGACAGGTTATCTGATGCACCCACACGTGTAAATATCTTGTCAATGATACCTATCCTGGCCTCCTTTGCCGGCACAAAGCACCCGGACTGGGCCATAATCACTATCAATGCCGTTTGCCTGAGCAGCGCCGATTTACCGGACATGTTCGGCCCGGTAAGGATTATCACCTGCTGCTCGTCGTTGTCAAGCCATACGTCATTGGGTACATACGGGTCATCGGGCGGCAGCTGCCGCTCAATCACCGGGTGGCGGCCATCCTTAATGTCCAGCACCTGGCTCTCGTCAAGCACCGGTCTTACGTAGCCGTATTCATCAGAAACCACTGCAAATGACCGGAGGCAGTCGAGCCGCCCCACCGCTGCAGCATCAGCCTGCATGAGGTTTATGTACGGTCCTATTAAAACCACCAGGTCATTGAAGAGTGAGGTCTCCAGCGCCAGTATCTTCTCCCCTGCCCCCAGAATCTTCTCCTCGTACTCCTTGAGCTCTTCCGTGATGTATCTTTCTGCGCTCACCAGTGTCTGCTTGCGTATCCAGTCAGCCGGCACCTTATCCTTATGAGCGTTTCGCACCTCAATATAGTATCCGAAGACGTTGTTATAACTGATTTTCAGTGAGTTGATTCCGGTCCTGAGGCCCTCCCTCTGCTGCAGGTCATTCAGGTAATCCTTCCCACCGTAGAAAATTTTACGCAGATCATCCAGCTCCTGTGAAATGCCTTCGGCGATGACGTGTCCCTTGCTGACGGCAGCCGGCGGATCAGGTGTCAGCGTCCGTCCGATGGTGTCTGACAGTTCAGGACAGGGATCAAATCCGGTAGCCAGGGAAACCAGCGGCTGGAACTCCGTGGCTGCGCAAAGACTCTTAAGTCCGCCTATGGCTGTCAGAGCTCGTCTTATCTGTGCCACCTCACGAGGGGTTACCCTGCCCACAGCCACCTTGCTCAGGAGCCGCTCAAGGTCGCCCACTTCGCGGATGAGCCCCTCCATCTCCTCCTTCAGATCAGGATTACCAATCAGGTACTCCACTATATCAAGCCTGGTATTCAGCACTGAAATATCCTTCAGCGGCAGTGAGAGCCACCTCTTCATCATCCTTCCGCCCATGGGCGAAAGAGTGCGGTCAAGTATCTCTATCAGCGTCTTTGCGCCCTCATAGGGCGAATGAAACAACTCGAGGTTACGGACCGTGAACCTGTCAAGCCAAACATACTTCTCTTCCTCGATGCGTGAAAGGCGGTTGATGTGGCCAAGGTTCTCATGCCGTGTCATGTCAAGGTACCATAGGATGGCGCCTGCGGCGATGATGCCGCTTGTCATTCCCTGTACACCGAAACCCTTCAGGGATGTGGTTCCGAACTGCTTCAGCAGCCTGTCATTTGCCGTATCGGGAGTGAATATCCAGTCGTCAAGCCTGTATGTGTAGAACCGGCTGCCAAACCTTTCATGAAAAAGCTCGGTTTTCCGTTTCTCGAAGAGCACCTCCTTGGGCTGGAAGTTGTTAAGGATCTGCTCCACGTGAGGAGTGTCACCCTCCGAAACAAAAAACTCCCCTGTGGAAACGTCCAGCAGTGCTACGCCTACGGCCTGTTTATCAATATGCACGGCAGCCAGGAAGTTGTTTTCCTTGTGATTCAGCACATTGTCGCTGAATGAAACCCCGGGAGTGATGAGTTCGGTGATGCCCCGTTTGACAATCTTCTTTGTAAGCTTCGGGTCTTCGAGCTGCTCACAGATAGCCACCCTCTGCCCTGCCCTCACGAGCCGCGGAAGATATGTGTCAAGCGCATGAAACGGGAATCCGGCAAGCTCCACGGAGCTGGCCGAGCCGTTTGCCCGTTTAGTAAGCGTTATGCCCAGTATTTCCGATGCACGGATGGCATCCTCGCCAAAGGTCTCGTAAAAGTCACCCACCCTGAAAAGGAGTATCGCGTCAGGGTGTTTTGCCTTGACGGCATAATACTGCTTCATCAGCGGTGTTTCGACATATTTCTGCATCTGAGACATTTACGGTTTTTTGCCCTCGCGCAACAGCGTGAAACAAAATTAAAAATCTCCCGCAACTTAAGCATAACTTTTATCATAAATAGTCCGGAAGAGTTTGCCTACATTTGTCCTGCAGGCTCATAATAGTGAGCCTGCAGGATTCCGGAAACCAATTTCAGAAAAAATAAAACATATGAAAAAAGTACTTATTCTCGGTGCCGGCCTGGTGTCAAAACCTATGGTTGAGTACCTGCTTGAGGAAGGGTTCGAGGTTATCATTGCCACAAGAACCGTAGAGAAAGCTGACAAGCTGCTTGGCGGACATAAGAACGGCAAGGCGGTTGCATGGGTGATGGAAGATATGGAGACCCTTTCCGGAATGGTAAGGGACAGTGACCTGACAGTAAGCCTCCTTCCGTACAGGTTCCACGTTGACGTTGCAAAGTTATGCCTCAAATTCAGGAAGCCTCTTGTCACAACATCATATGTTTCTCCCGCGATGCAGGCGCTCCATGATGATGCGGTGAAGGCAGGCGTCATATTCCTCAACGAAGTCGGGCTCGATCCGGGCATTGACCATATGTCAGCTATGCGCATCATTGACAGGGTAAGGCAGAAAGGCGGGAAGATAGAGGAGTTCTATTCGCTTTGCGGAGCCCTTCCTGCCCCGGAAGATGCAAATAACCCGCTGGGATACAAGTTTTCATGGAGCCCGAAGGGAGTGGTGCTTGCCAGCCGTAACGGCGCTACATACCTGAAACACGGTAAGATTGTTACCATCGAACCGATAAACCTGTTCAAGGCACGTTTCAGCCATTTCTTCCCCGGAGTGGGTGAAATGGAGGTTTATCCCAACCGCGACTCTGTAAGCTATGTTGATATTTACGGCCTCAAAGGCATCCAGACAATGTACCGGGGCACATTCCGCTTCAAGGCATGGTGCGAGACGCTTGACCTGATGAAGGCGATAGGGCTGGTTGACGACGGCGACAAGGATTATACGGGAATGACCTACAGGCAGTTTGTTGCTGAGAAGGCCGGCCTACCGGGCAAGGATCTCAAAAAGGAACTGAAGGAGAAACCGGGATTGAATCCGACTGATAAAGCTCTGGAAGCATTCGAATGGCTGGGGCTGTTCGAAAACACTGACATGGGTTATGCAGTGACCTCGCCATACGAGATCACCTCTGACCTGATGATAAAACAGATGTGGCTGAACGACAATGAGCGTGACATGATAGTGATGCAGCACCTCTTCCTGGCAACATACCATGACGGCAAGAGCGAGGTTATCAGCTCAAGGATGCTTGACTTCGGCACTCCGGCAACCAATACCTCAATTGCACGTACCGTGGCGCTGCCGGCAGCGATGGCAGTCAAGATGATTCTTACCGGGAAGATTCTGTTGCATGGTGTTTACAGGCCCATCCTGCCTGAGATATATAACCCGATCCTTGACGAGCTCGAGGCCAACGGCATAAAGATGGAAGAGGAATACGGGCTTCCGGTTGACCAGATGATAAAATAAGTCCGGTTCATTCGGGCTGATTTCCGGGGCTGGCTGCGACAGGGAAAAATCGCAGAATTACAACCCGGGGCAGAACTCAGCTTTCCAGGGAAAGCTGCGAATGGAGAAAAATAGCAGGATCAGGATCCGGGTCAGCGTTCAGAATTTAAGATAAAAATCTTTTGTGAGGGAGACATACTCGTCAGAGTAGATATGTCTCCCTCCTGTTTCTATAACCAGCTCCTCCTCAGTGCAGGTGGCGGCCTTCCGGCCGAGGGTCATAAGCACCCTTGAGGGAGGCAGTGCAGGTGTGGGCTTCACAAGCATACGCCTCGTGCAGAACAGACCATAAGTCACAGAAAGGGAGAGAAACCGATCTGCCTCAGTCACCGGCAGCACCAGGTGCAGTGAACCGCCCGGATTGAGCAGTCGTGCCGTTGCATCCAGCAGGTCGGCCTGGCTGAGTGTGACTGTGTGCCTTGTACGCGCTTTGTTTTTATCGGGATTTTGCAAGGAACCGGCAAAATAGGGCGGGTTGGTTATGATTGCATCAAAACCGGTACCGGTTTCAGGCTTGAATTCCTGGACAGGAAAATTCAACAGGGTTATCCTCTCTTTCCAAGGGCTGGCGCTGAAGTTGATACCTGCCTGTACGAACGAGTTACGGTCAGGTTCAATGGCAATGATCCGGGCGGCAGACCTCTGTGCCGCCATAAGCGCCAGCAGGCCTGTGCCTGTTCCTATATCCAGGATGGTGCCGGCATCCTCGATTTGTGCCCAGGCGCCAAGCAGAACGCTGTCAGTGGTGACCCTGAATGAGGCAAGCTCATGCCTCACCGTAAACTGCTTGAACCTGAAAAAAACATTGCTCATGATCAGACCTGATTCACTTTCCTCCCGGTGGCAACAATGAAAATATTCATCCCGGCAAGCTCTTTCCTAAGATTGTAAAGATACTTAAGGTTAACCGTTCCGATCACATACCTGTAGCTGTGATTGCTATGGAATTCACTGATATTGCTGAACCGGAACAACTCACGATCCTTCTCATTATGATACCTGAGATAAATTTCTATCTCATGGTCACGCGTATAATTCCTGACAGTGCCCTGGATATTCTTTTTATACTCATACCTGTATCCGTAAGAATTGGCAGAGATATCTGACAGCACCGCGCTTCCGGTGGGATGTCCTCCTGCTCCCTTTCCTGCAAAGAACTGCTTTTCTGCAAAGGCAGCTTCAGTGATGACTCCGTTGTTCTCATGATCCACATTGTACAGGTACTTGTCAGGAGATACGAAACGGGGAAGGACAAATCCGGTAATTGTATGTTCGTCAGTCTTACCCACATAGGGCACCAGCTTT
>DAIDJT010000114.1 GCA_027451265.1 Bacteroidales bacterium
GAAGGCAAGGATAAAGGGTGACCAGGTGATTGTGAAGAACAGGAAAGTAAAGAAACCGGTTGCCGTCAGATATGCATGGGCTGACAATCCGGTTGGGGCAAATCTTTATAACAGGGAGGGGCTTCCGGCAACACCCTTCAGAACAGATAACTCAACTGGCAGCAGGCAATAATTTAATGTGCGAATGCCGATTGCCGATTGCCGATTGACGATTGACGATTGCCGATTGCCGAATGACGAATGACGAATGACGATTTGTGAATTAAATCGCAAATCGCAATTCGCAAATCGCAATTCGCAATTCGCAAATCCTCAGGTTTTTCTCCCCCTGTAAATGCAGTTTTTGTCATCGCACTGGCGGCACCGGTACGGTTCGTACTTAACGTTCCTGCCAACTCCGATTATCCCGCTGACTGACTTGACAGGGTTCATCAGGGCAGAGTCGGTGAGGGTTATTCCGCAATAGTTGTCAGGGAAGAAACTGAAGAGCTTATGCTGCTCCGCAACATCCCATCCGCAGTATCCGGGGCTGAAACGGTTTGTAATACTCATGCCGGTTGTGGCGGCAGCGGCTCTCAGTGCCTCCTGCATTTTATCAGCGGCGCCTTCTGCAATCTCTGAGCCTAACACATCATATACATAGCCGCGGAGGAGGTCGCCCTCCCTCATGCTCCGCCGGCTGCGCATGCCAACCTCCTGCCCGGCGGTGCAGATGAACAATGCTGCACCTTCAGCATGCTTCAGCTGGCTGAATACGATCGGCTTAACGTTGAAGACAACTCCCTCAACCCCAAGGGTTCTGCTGACCTTGTCAAGCCTGACGTGATTGAAGATGGTGTACTCCGCCCTGGCCTCACCGTTTGTAAGAAGCTCTTCAGACAACTCGGCGATAAGATCGGTCACAGGTTCGGGTGCGGTACCAGACTTGTATCCCATGACCCCGGCCAGGGCATCGATACCGGGAAGAAGATCTTTGTATGGGTAACTGACCCTCATCAGGAAGGCTGAGTCAACTGGTAGTGCTCAATGAACCGAATTGCATAATCATCCCTCCCCAGAACCAGATCAGCGGCCCTCACAATGCCGGTGATCTTGTCCGGGTTGGCTATCGGGCAGGTCAGGCCGTACATTATTGACATTGCCATAAAGGCGCTGTTGATGTTTTCACGGTTGGGCAGCCCGAATGAGATGTTGCTGGCACCCTGCGTTATGTTGAGGCCGAGCCTCTCGTGAACCAGCCTGATTGTTTCAAGGGTCACCCGGCAGGCATTGGGATCTGCGCTGACAGCCATTGCCATCGGGTCAATAATCACATCCTCCTCATTGATCCCCGCACGGACTGCTCTGTCAATGATCTTTTCGGCAATTTTCAGGCGCTTCTCCGGATCATTCGTTATGCCGTCATCGTCAAGTACAAGGCCGATGATGGCAGCTCCGTACTCCCGGGCCACCGGCATCAGTTTCTGAAGTGATGCCTCCTCAGCATTGACAGAATTAATCAGGCACTTCCCCTTCGCCACTTTCAGGGCTGCCTCTATTGCCTTGGGATTGGGTGAATCAAGGCACAGGGGTATGTCGAAGTTATCCTGAAGTGCAATCACCGCCTGCGGAAGCAACTCCGCATCATCCACTCCCGGATATCCGACATTCACGTCAAGCACGTCAGCCATTGCCGCAATCTGTGATTTTGCGAGCTCCAGCATGTAGCTGAAATCACGGGCGTGAAGCGTCGAAACCAGCTTTTTCCTCCTGGTAGGATTTATGCATTCCCCGATGATTATCACAGGCCCTTCTGTATCTATCACCACCTCTTTTGTCGTTCCCTTAAGTATCGTCTTCATTTACTGTAGTTTTCATTTACGGGCAAGCAGCATGCCGCCGCCGGTATGAAAATTTTGCAGGCACGCAGTACACATTTCAGCTGCTGGTACTGCAGGGCGAAATAACAAATAAATCCTTTAATCAGGAAAGTGTTTTCAGGTATTCCACTGCCCCCTGGGGATCAGGAGAATAGAAATCTGCCCCTATTTTCCGGCAGAACTCTTCAGTCACCGGGGCTCCTCCCACAAGTATTTTCAGGTCCGGGAATTTCTTACGCAGGTCGGCTGCGCTCTTTCTCATATTTTCCATGGTAGTGGTAAGCAGGGCAGAGAGACCGATGACGGCACCCGGGTGCTGTTCAATTGCCTCGATGAATTTTTCCGTGCTGACATCTACTCCAAGGTCAACAATCTCCCAGCCGGCACCTTCTATCATCATAGAGACCAGGTTCTTGCCTATGTCATGCAGGTCTCCTCTGACGGTGCCGATGATGAATGTTCCCCTTCTTTTTGTCTCGCCGGAGAGGTAATAGGGTTTAATATGGGTCATTGAGCTGCTCATAGCCTTGGCAGCCATGAGCATCTGTGGCACAAATATCTCATTTCTTGAAAACTTCTGCCCCACTCTTGACATCGCCGGTATCAGGGCTTCCTCGAGGATATCACCGGGGCTGACCCCCTTATCAAGGGCATGCCTGGTGAGCTCAAAGGCTCCCTCCTGTCCCTTCATTGCGGGAGGATAAGGTGATTTGATATCAACCTTGCCGAATTCCACACAGGTCGAAATTCTTTCAAGTAAATCAGTCATCACAACAATCTGTAAAAGTAAGATTTGTTTGCCCGGGTACCATACCAACGTTAGAAACAGGTAAAAAGTGCCCGTGGACAAATCCACGGACACTTTTCCTGAACCAACCCTAATTGAACCCTCTAAACATTTCTATGAACAATTCTTTACCCGGATTTTAGAATCCGGAATATTATTTTACAGGTAAAAATCAATAACCCGGATTCTGATAAGCAGCCTTTTCCTCAGCCGTCATCTCCATACCCTGAATCTGGGCATCCGGAATGGGTCGCAGATAGTATTTTGCCTCAATCGTGCGTGTAACATTAACGGGGGTATGGTCTCCGTATCCTGTTCCGCAAATTGAGTATGTACCTGCAATGGTTGCCCATGTCTGTGTACGCACAAGATCAAACCAGCGATATCCTTCACCGTAGTATTCACGGGACCGTTCTGCAAGGATATAGTTAATGTCAATAGTTGCAGGTGTGGCGGTTGTCATAGCTTCGCTGTTGTCTGCTGTTTTGGCTACATTTCCATTGTTGTCCCAACGCCATTTTCCGGCACGTGCACGGATAACATTAATTAATTCCCTGGCACTTTTGCCAGTGACCGGAGTTGCGCCCTTCACGGCTGCTTCGGCAGCTACAAAATATAGCTCGGAAAACTTGGCAATATTGAACGGACGGGTGGACGCGGCATTAGGCTGTCCCAGCCCGGTACCATTGTCAGTGCGGTAGGGACCCAGTTTCCAGAGTCCCGGATATACCACCCTGCTTATTGCATTCGGCGAAATCACAAAATCAGCTCTTCCCGGCAGCACACCGGCACCAATGCCACCATTTGCAGTAGCATAAACTACCGTCGGATCATTTTCGTTCAGGAACGTCAGAACTGCTTCGCCCGGAAAGACAGACAATCCGTTTGCATTAACGAGAGATGCACTGGTGATTCCTCCTTTCGGCCAGTTACCGCGATAGACAGTGGTAAAGGTTCCATCGTAACGGGAATCATTGGTTTTGTCAGCAAAGGTGTTCTCAATAACCTGGATTGTCGGGCACATGCGGGTCCATGGACGTCCAAGGTGTTGCTCAGCTTCACGCTGGACAGAACTTACACCTGAACTTCTGATGTTTGTATAGTTCCACGTCATAAACCAGCCGGCAAAGTTTTCAGGTGCGTTGCCGCCGCTATAAGTAAGACTTGCACCGTTATAGAATTCACTTGCCTGGGTATGGTCTGCATACAGAAGTATTTCCTTGTTACGGTCGTTCTGTGCCAGGTTGACATCATAGAATGTTGGCATCAATCCGAAGAATGATCCCGGATTATCAATGGCTGCTGTTGCAACATTGTACGCTTCCTGAAAATACCATGCTGCATTGTGTCCGTCAGGATCCGTCCGGGGTGTTTCCGGATAAGTCGGAATACTATTAGGATTTTCAAGCCACCATGCATATGTCAGATAAGCTTTTGCCAGATAAAGACGTGCAACTGTTTTGGTCACACCACCTGTTACCCGTCCGACATCGGGCAGGTCAGCCACTGCTGTCAGCAGGTCCGGGAAAATAGCTTTTGTATAGACTTCCGGCACCGTGTTACGTACGGAGGTTCTTACCGTCGAGATATTGAACTTCAGTTCACCTGAGCCCAGATCCAATGGTACCCCTCCGAAAGTCTGAACCAGCAGGAAGTAGTCGAAGGCACGAAAGAATCTTGCTTCAGCAACCAATGCATCAGAAATTGTTCCGACAGCTTCAGCATTCTCGATAATACCGCTTGCGGTGTTTATGTTTGGAAAGGCAGTTGTCCACAATACGTCGGAACGGCTGCTGAGGGGAGTAATTGAACCGGCACCTGACATGTCCAGATCCTTAAAGTTCTGGTCTGCACTCTGAGCATAGGTTGCTTCATCGGTCCCTGTCTGGCAGCTGTTGTAATAGTAGCCCTGCCCGTAAAGGTAACGCAGGTGAGCATACAATGCCGTCAATCCCCCGTTAACTCCCTTTTCGGTTTTGAAAAAACCAGGTTCATAGATACTGCGTGGCTGTTCTTCCAGGATATCAGAGCACGCCATCAGGAACGACATCATCAGGATTGTCCCTATAACAGTTCTTATATGTACACGTTTCATTATTATTCTGTTTTTAGAATGTTAAATTAAGACCAATCAGATAATTTCGGGTTGATGGCGTGTTGGTACCAATCGTCAGAAGGCGTCTCAATCCAAGATTTGATCCGGTAGCAACCGGAGATGCTATGTTTTGAGAGTCGCTGTAATACGAGTTGGTTTCCGGGTCCAGGCCTGTTTCCCTGTTGTATGGTGAGAACATCACCAGTGGGTTCTGAAGCGTGCAGTAAAGCCGTAATTTCTGAATGCCTGCCCGGCTAATCCATTTTTGGTTAAAGTTATAACCCAGCGAAATGGTCCTTATCTTAAGATATGATCCGTCGAAGTATCCTAAAGTGCTTGCATACTTTGGATTGTCACCGGAATACACACCATTTGCAGTACCGGGAACCGGATACTTGGCATCGGTGTTATCCGGTGTCCAGTAGTCTACTTTCACGTTCCCACGTCTTCCGGTTAACAGATTCAGGTAACCCGATGATGAGTACAGGGTGCTGATAAGTTTGCCGCCATTTGTGAAGGCACCGATAATGCCAAGGTCAAATCCCTTATAGGCCAACCGTGTGTTGAAACCACCTTTGAATCTTGGTTCCAGGCTAATAATCTGCTGGTCATCCGAATTAATCATCCTGGTCGGGGCACCTTCACTATTGTAAGGGCCGGTATATTTCACCTTGATCATCCCGGGTTTCCCGGCCGATCCTTCCAGAATATTCAGATAGGGATCTCCTTGCTGCCAGATTCCAATATTCTCGTAGTCATATATTACGTCAATCGGATGCCCCACAAACCACCAGTTGTTCTTGTCATCAGGCTGCCCCGAAGCAAGTGACACCAATTTGTTACGGTTTCCGTACACATTGATTCCAGCTTCCCAGGTAAAACCGCCGGGATTATCAATAATCACACCGTTCAGGGCGATTTCCAGCCCTTTGTTCCGGGTTGCTCCGATATTTCCGGTATAGCTGCCTACACCTGATGTTGCAGGGAGATTGAGACTCAACAGGATATCACTGGTATTTGTCACATAGTACTCCACGGTACCCGTCAGGCGATCCTGCAGCAATCCGAAGTCAAGACCGTAGTTCCATGTTTTGGAGAACTCCCATCCCAGATCAGGATTAGGTAACTGGGAAACATAGAATCCGGTGGAAGTCAATGTGCCGAAGTTATAGGGTCTTGTGTTAAGAAGTCCGAGTGTTGCATAAGGATTAATTGACTGGTTGGATGTTTCTCCATAACCGACACGCAGCTTCAGTGAAGTAATCTGGCTGATACCTTGCATAAAGGATTCTTTTGCGATATTCCAGCCGACTGATACAGCGGGATATGAATGCCACTTATGGCCCGGGGCAAGTCTGGATGAAGCATCAGAGCGGTAGGTAACGCTAACCATATAACGGTTATCATATGAGTACATCGCGCGTCCCATCCATGACATCAGCCCACTCTTATAATAATCCTGATAGGGATTTCCCTGGGCATCCGCGTTGGGGTTAATTGTAAATTCACCGGCAGCACGACCAAGATTGTAGAACTGAATGGCATCGGCAGGGATATCCTTGGCTGAAACGGTGGATTTGTTATACATAGTCTCCTCAGCTGAGTATAATGCCACCATGTTAACCTGATGCTTGCCTGCAAAGGTGCGGTCATAGGTCAGGAGATTTTCAATTGCCCAGTTGGTGGTAAGCGTGTTAACGATCGTTGCGGTTGAAGGCGTTGTGGCATTAAGTGCGAATACTCCCTGGCCGGTATACTGCCCGCCGTTGCTCATCCGGAAGTTCGCTCCTACGTTGGCGCGATATTTCAGACCCTCAATTCCCGGGATGCTGACTTCGCCATATATTGTATTATAGGAACCATAGGCTTTGGTCTGGTCAATCCATTTATCTCCCAAACCTTCAATAATATCCCTTGAATAGGTCCACTGTTCATCCAATGGCATCTTAATGGTTCTTTTCCAGGTACCATCAGTGTTATAGGGATTGGCAAGGGGAGAGAGGCTCAGAACACCGTACAGTCCCAGGTTGCCGCCCATATTGATTGAATAGTTGTTGTTCGTTGCGAAGCCAATTCGAAGCAGTTTGCCTATTTCCTGATCAAGGGTGCCCCGGAATGAAAAACGGGTGAAATTCTGCCCTGGAATAATGGCCTCATCCCTGATGTAACCAATACCGAAATTGTAGTTGGATTTTGCTGTCCCGCCGGAAACACCTAAATCGTGACTGGTTACTGCGCCTGTCTTGTAAAACAGGTCCTGCCAATCGGTATCATATTCATCAGACTCATCTGCACCATCTATCGGATACATGTTTGCTGCCGTGCGCAAAGCACGAAATTCTTCAGCATTCATCATGGGGTATGGGGCAAAAATACTCCTCAAACCATAATATCCGCTGTAGGTAAACTGTGCTTTTTGTCCCTGCAGGCCCTTGTTTGTTGTCACCAATATTACGCCATTGGCACCACGGGAGCCATAAATTGCAGTTGCTGCAGCATCCTTCAGAATATCAATGCTCTTTATATTATCAGTACTGATATCACTGATTGAGCCGGCAAAGGGGATGCCGTCAAGCACGACCAGCGGATCATTGCTTGCATTCAGTGAACGTGTGCCACGAATTCGGATCTGCATTGTGGCACCGGGTTTGGTTGAAGTTTGAGACATATCCACCCCTGATATACGACCCTGCAGTGCCTGGGTTATGTTCGATGATGGCACATCCCGGACCGCATCTCCTTTCATTGAAGCAACCGAGCCGGTAACAGATTCCTTCCTCTGCGTTCCATACCCTACAACCACTATTTCACCAAGGCCTATCTCAGTTGATGACATTTCAACATTGATGACACTCCTTGTTCCCACTGCTATTTCCTGGGATTGAAATCCTACAAAAGAGAAAACCAGTACCGGACTGGAGGTAGAAAGGTTTATTCTGTAAGCACCTGAATTGTCTGTTAACACCCCGTTGCTGGTGCCTTTTTCCTGGATACTGACAGACGGTAATCCATTCCCGTCAGTATCTGTCACAACTCCTGTTACAACTTTTTGTTGCAGGTTGCTCAAATCGTCATGGGTTGGCCCTGCGGCAGAGACCATGCCGGACTGTACCAGCATAAGCACTGCCATGAGCGTTAGGCTCAGAAGTAGTTTTCCAAAGTATTTTTTTAAAATACCCGGAGTTAATGGATTTTTAATCATACGATTTTGGTTTTAAGGTTAAATTTCTGGGTTTTATATGGGACGAACTTATTAAGTCTTCCCTGCCTGATCATTCAGGACGCAGTTTCACTGCTTCACGAGGAATTTTCATTTGTTCGCATGGCCGGTAGTTTGTCTGATGTAATAATATTAAGGTCTGATTAGCACTAAACGTCTTTCTTGCCCCCGGTGACAGAACTTCAGTCAAGCCTTTGCACAATCCTTATTG
>DAIDJT010000115.1 GCA_027451265.1 Bacteroidales bacterium
GGAGATGCTTGATGGCCTTGACTTCCTGCTTGCCGAAATGGGCAAGAGGGGCATGCATGCAATCCTTTTCCTGAACAATGCATGGGACTGGAGCGGGGGCTTCTCTCAGTACCTGAGCTGGAACGGGTACGGCCCGGTGCCAAACCCTAATGTGCCCCCGAACACCTGGCCGCAGTTCATGGCCTATTCCGGGCAGTTCAACGCGTGTGAGCCGTGCATCAGCCAGTTTGAGGATTTTATCAGGTTCATCCTCGGCCGTACAAACAGCTATTCAGGGTTGAAGTTTACCGAAGATCCTGCAATAATGACATGGGAGATTGCAAATGAACCCCGGGCATTCTCCGATGAGAACATCCCCGCTTTCGAGGCGATGATTGCCCGGATAGCCGCGCTTTTGCAGGAACTCGACGGAAACCATCTCGTGACAACGGGAACTGAAGGACGGCATGGCTGCGAACAGAAAATGGATCTCTTCGAACGGATCCATGCCAACCCTGACATCGACTACCTTGTCATGCACATCTGGCCAAAGAACTGGGGTTGGCTTGACATTGCAGACATAGCCGGTTCCCTCGACTCATCAATTGCAAAAACAAACAGGTATATAAATGATCATCTAGGGGTGGCGCAACGGCTGAATAAGCCGATTGTGCTGGAGGAGTTCGGCCTGCCGCGCGACCTGCACGGGTACTCTCCGCAGGAAAGTACAGTGGCACGTGACACCTACTACCGCAACGCCTTCGGACAGGTGATTGAAAGTGCCGGCAGGCTCGGCCCGCTGGCAGGATGCAATATATGGGCATACGCCGGTGAGGGCAGGGCCACCGAAGGACACCTGCACTGGCTGCCGGGGGATGATTACCTTGGTGATCCGCCACAGGAGGAACAGGGCCTCAACTCCGTCTTTGACAGTGACTCGACAATAGGAGTGATATCCGGTTTCAGCCGGCGCCTTTCTGCTCTTACAATAAAACAAAACTGACATGTACAGGACACTTTTTATCACTGCTGCCATGCTGCTCATGACGGCATGCAGTACGGGTGACAGAAAAACGACCGGCCCTGCTGACAGGTCCGCAACACCTGAAACTGTAAATATGCTGGCCGGGCTGAAACAGGCTGCCGGTGAGGGAATAATGTTCGGCCACCAGGATGATCTGTCATACGGGCTCGGATGGGTCTATCCCGGCGGTGAATCGGATGTGAAAAGAGTCACCGGAGACTATCCGGCTGTCTATGGGATGGACATGGGTGACATTGAGCACCGGTCTCCCGTTAATCTTGACTCCGTCCCCTTTGAGGATATGAAAGTTTTTGTCCGGCAGATATGGGCACGCGGCGGAGTCATCACCCTCAGCTGGCATGTTGACAACCTGCTTACCGGCGGAACGGCATGGGACGTCACCTCTGACAAGGCAGTTGCTTCTTTGCTGCCCGGCGGTGAGAAGCATGAAGAATTTAAAACCTGGCTTGATAACGTGGCGGAGTTCCTGGCATCACTCAAGGATGATAAGGGTGTGGCAATACCGGTTATCTTCCGTCCCTGGCATGAACACACCGGGAGCTGGTTCTGGTGGGGGCAGGATCTCTGCACTACCGATGAATTCATCGCACTGTGGAGATTTACATTCAATTATCTCTGCGGGGAGAAAAACCTTCATAACCTGCTCTTTGCCTATTCAAGCGGGGGAGATATCGGAAGCACTGAACAGTATCTTGAGCGTTACCCGGGTGATGAATATGTCGACCTTATGGGATTCGACTATTACCAGATGTCGGATGCCGGCAATAGTTCATTCAGAGAGAATGTGAGCAGGGTGCTTGGCATTGTCACTGAAGCTGCCGTAGCTCATGGTAAGCTGGCTGCACTGACGGAAGCCGGGTATGAAGGCATTCCCGATTCATCATGGTGGACTACCGTCTTATGGCCGGCTATTGAAAATCACCGCATATCATATGCTCTTGTGTGGCGCAATGCTCATAATAAGCCCGGGCATTTCTATGCCCCTTACCCTGGCCAGGCATCCGAACAGGATTTTATAACTTTTTACAATATTGAGGAAACTCTGTTTCAGAGTGAAGTGACGGCCCTCAGCATATACAAACAGGAGTAATTATTTAACCATATGGATAAATTTAAAACGCGTCTTGCCAGCCTCAGGGAAGAGCACGAGGCACTCATAACCCGCCGCAATCACATAACAGGCACCGGCAACGGCATCTTTGACAGGTACAAATACCCTGTCCTCACCGGCGCACATGCACCCCTTGAATGGAGATATGACCTTAACCCGGCCTCCAACCCGCACCTCATGGAGAGGTTCGGCATCAACGCCGCATTCAATGCCGGGGCAATGAAATTCAATGGCAAGTATGTCCTGGCGGTAAGGGTGGAAGGTAATGACAGAAAATCGTTCTTCGCCATAGCCGAGAGTCCCAACGGGGTTGACAACTTCCGTTTCCAGGATAAACCGGTCACAATGCCTGAAACTGAAGATCCTGACACAAACGTTTATGACATGAGGCTGACGGCGCATGAGGACGGGTGGATCTACGGTGTTTTCTGCAGTGAGCGCAAGGATCCGAAGGCTGCCCCTGGTGACCTCTCCTCGGCCGTCGCCGCTGCCGGCATCGCCCGCACGCATGACCTTGTAAACTGGGAACGTCTCCCTGACCTGGTCTCCGCCAGCCAGCAGCGCAATGTGGTTCTTCACCCTGAATTTGTAAATGGCATGTATGCGCTCTACACCCGCCCGCAGGACGGATTCATTGATGCCGGCAGCGGCGGCGGAATAGGCTGGGCACTTGTGAAAGACATCACCCGGGCCGTGATAGCCCCGGGCGACGAGAAGATTATAAATCACCGTCATTATCATACAATCATGGAACTGAAGAACGGCGAAGGACCTCACCCGATAAAAACTCATGCCGGCTGGCTGCACCTGGCCCACGGCGTAAGGGGGTGTGCTGCGGGACTGCGTTACGTTCTCTACCTGTACATGACGGCACCTGATGACCCGTCGAGGGTGATAGCCGAGCCGGGAGGCTACTTCATGGCTCCTGCTGATGAGGAACGCATCGGCGACGTGTCAAATGTTCTCTTCTCCAACGGCTGGATAGCTGATGATGACGGCACTGTGTATATCTACTACGCATCTTCTGACACCCGGATGCATGTGGCGGTATCGTCCGTAGACAGGCTCATCGATTACTGCATGAACACCCCGGCTGACGGATTTCGCTCTGCTGCATCGGTGAAGACGCTGAACTCAATAATTTCCCGCAACGCGGAGTACCTGAAAGGGAAATAGGAAAACCTGTCCCTTGCACGATAATTTTTACTGCACATGAAAAATGTATCTGAATTGCTCCTGGCAGAAATGAAGGCGGCTGCAATGGAAGAGCTGACACTCAACATACTTCCATGGTGGATAAAAAAGATGCCTGACACTGCCAACGGAGGCTTTTACGGGAGGATTGACGGCCGGGAAAACATCATGCCGGAAGCACCGAAAGGAGGAATACTTAACGCCAGGATACTCTGGAGTTTTTCCGCCGCATATCTGAAGCTTCGCGACCCCGTTTACCTTGAAATGGCAACACGTGCGCGTGATTATATTTTTCGTCATTTCTTCGATAAGCAGTACGGAGGCACCTACTGGAGCCTTAAGAGCAACGGTGAACCGCTCGACACAAAAAAACAGATCTACTCACAGGCATTTTTCATCTATGCACTGAGCGCTTATCATCTCGCGTCCGGAGACCGGGAATCTCTTGACAGGGCAATTCAACTTTACCGGTTGATTGAGAAGTACAGCTTTGACCGAGGCCGTGGCGGTTATTTCGAGGCCTTCACGCGCGAGTGGGGTGAGATTGCGGACCTGCGCCTGAGCGCAAAGGACGCCAATGAGAAGAAGACAATGAACACCCATCTTCATGTCCTTGAGGCATATACAGCCCTTTACAGGGTGTGGCCTGATGCGGGGCTTGGGCATCAGCTTGCAGCGCTGGTGAAGGTATTTGCTGAGAGAATTGTTGACCCGGAAACATCGCATCTGAACCTTTTCTTTGATGAGGAGTGGAACTGCCGCTCATCCATCGTATCATACGGCCATGACATTGAGGCCTCGTGGCTTCTCTGCGAGGCTGCGGAAGTGATTGGCGAGGCTGAAAGCCTGAAGGGACTCGCTCTGAGGATCGCTTCGGCTGCCCAGGAGGGTCTTGCAGAGGATTGCAGCCTTTATTATGAGAAGGATGATGTGGTGGGCCATTTTGACCTCGACAGGCACTGGTGGGTGCAGTCAGAGGCAGTGGTGGGCTTCCTGAATGCATGGCAGCTCACCGGTGACGGCAGCTGGCTTGAGATGGCATCAGATGCACTGGAATATATCAGAAAGAACCTGGTTGATACCGTCAACGGCGAATGGTTCTGGAGCATCCGTGCCGACGGCACCGTCAACCGCGATGATGACAAGGCCGGATTCTGGAAATGCCCTTATCATAATACAAGGATGTGTTTGGAGATTCTCTCCAGAGAACAGGCAATTGGCAAGAGAGGGCCGAGCGTAAAGAAATGATCCGCCGGCTGGCGGACCATTTCAGCGAAGGAGCCAGATTGCAGGGGAGGCAATAGTGTTGACAATAATTGCCTGTAGGGCATTCAGAATCGTAGCTCTCTATCTGATGGTTTCACTTAGGCCGCTGGCCTTACAGCATAATGTATCCCACTTCAACAATTATTGCCCGCGTGGTATTACAATTCCCCTTTTTTGCATAACTTCGTTGTAATCTATTAAATGAAAGGGCTTAAAACATGACTTACTGGATTATTGCTTTAGCTGTTATCCTGATTTTCTTTTGGGGTATCAGGATTGTCAGACCTACCAATCGTGCACTTATTGAGCGACTTGGGAAATATCATCATTTCGCCAACCCCGGCTTCCACTGGATTATCCCGGTAATTGACAAGATCTACCGTGTCAACGTCACCGAGCAGATGGTTGATGCCGAGCCGCAGGAGATCATCACAAATGACAACCTGAATGCCAGCGTGGATGCGCAGGTTTATTTCAGGGTCAAGGCTGACGAGGAGAGTGTCAAGGGTTCCATTTACAATGTTGCCAACTTCAGGTGGCAGATTGTCAACCTTGCCCGCACCACCTTGCGTAACATCATCGGTACGATGACGCTTAAGTCGGCCAACAGTGAGCGTGGCAAGATCAATGCCGAGTTGTACAATACATTGCATACCGAGACGAAGGGCTGGGGTATTGAGATTGTACGGACGGAGCTGAAGCAGATTGATCCTCCCAAGGATGTTCAGGAAACGATGAACAAGGTTGTCAAGGCTGAGAACGAGAAGATAGCTGCCGTTGACATGGCATCCGCCACGGAGACTGTTGCTGACGGTGTCAAGAGGGCCAAGATCAAGGAGGCTGAGGGGATGAAGCAGTCGAAGATACTTCAGGCCGAAGGTGAGGCTGAAGCCATCAGGCTGGTGAACGAGGCAGCTGAGAAATATTTCATTGGCAATGCGCAGATCTTAAGGAAGCTGCAGGCGCTTGAGACGTCGCTGCAGAGTAATTCCAAGATTGTTGTACCGGGTGGCAGTGACCTGGTGAATGTGATAGGAGAGATGGCAGGTATTGCACCGTTGCCGGGCAAGAAGTAGATATTCATAAATATTTATTATTTTTGCACCCGCGTTGATTATTTGTCCTCTGTTGGCGGGCAGGTATCAGCTGCAACGATTGGTCGGTTGTCCGAGTGGCTAGGAATCGGTCTGCAAAACCGGGAACGGCGGTTCGAATCCGCCACCGACCTCAACAAAACTCCCCCTGAGCGAAGCGAAGGAGGGATTTTTTGTTTTATGACCGAAGCATGCTTGCAATGCTGAGGGAAGGAAGCAAAAAATACCGGAGACCGCCGGAGGCGGTCAGGGGATTTTGTTGCAGTGGTCACCATAGACCGGATCATGAAATAATCCGCCACCGACCTCTGAAAGCCCCTGAATATCAGGGACATTTATGTTTTTAGTGACTTACTTGGTGACAAATTAAGGTTATTCAAAGTCATTCTCAATTCTGCACTCAATTAGCCATTCATGCAACTCTTTGAGGAATTGGTACCGATACTGATAGTTTTTTGTATGATATTCAACCTTTTTTGTTTTTAAAGCCTTGGTTGCACAGGGTTTATCTGTCTTTTTTATTTTTTTGGGGACATAAACACCAACACTCCAAAAATACAACTGCAAGATATTGACAAAGAGCATAATAGTCCTGATTATCTGTATAGATCTTTTTATTTGTTAGGTGGAGATGCTAAGATAATAGCAAAGGATGCTTGTACTGTTGTTTGTGGTCATGATTTAACTTTCATAAAAATCTTTGAAGGAGTAAAATAGTAACCAATACCCATTTGGAAAATTGAATATTTCCATGACCACTCAGAGAGTCTCAATGATTCTGTAAGATCAAAGGAATATTCTGCGTTTATAGTGAAATTCTGTATTTTTAAGCAGCCACCACCTACAAAGCCGAAAGTGAAAGGTTTTGCATCCATTCCATTCATAAGGTTATGAGTCCCTACTAAAATGCTACCCTTCGCGCCTACTTTAAAAATCAGCCATTCCTCAAATTTGTAATTCAAAAATACCGGGACATCAAAGTAGTAATATCTTTCATTCCTGTAGGGCTTACCTGTTTCAGGCCATATTTGCCCATCCGGCATATTCATGCGGAGTCCAATTGACGCTAGCTGTGCACCTCCGGAGACATAGAAACTAATAGAATCCCTTCTGTTTACATCATACAATATACCAACTTTGAAAGAAGTATGGGGTGTGTAGTAGTTGCCCAGAATATTGTTGTTGTCTGATCCCAGACGCACATCACTCTTGCCAGTAAAAAGGCACACTGAAAATTTTTCCTGAGAGTGAATAGAGAGGGTAACAGTAAAAAGAAGCAAGATTAAGTATATCTCTTTTTTCATTTTTCTGTGATTATGTAGGTTAAACTCTTTTCACTGAATGTATAACTGCCAAAAATTCCATAACCGTTTTTTATATTTGAGAAAACAGGTGAAGTGTGATCAAAAAACGGGTCTCCTCGGGTATATTCATAATCATCCATGCTTTCAAGGAATTTCATATATTCGGGTGAAATATTATATAGTCTTCCAGTAATTGTTATAGTATCCCTGTTGGAGGGCGGGTAATAGAACATGTCTTCTGACCAAAGGGTTCCATTGAATGCAATATCTGATATGTAGGGCATAATAAACTCGTTATTATAAGGGAATGTTCCGATCAGGTCATTATGATCAAATTCTTTATAACTAAAGGAATAGAAATTTACTGAGGCTAAAGGATCTTTAAAATAATACTTCAATTTGCCGGATTTCGTTAATTGAGTGCTTTTTTCATATATTAAGGAGTCCAATATAACCTCGGGAAGAAGAAGTTGAGTTGAGGATTCTGCTTCACCATTTTTATCTGTAACAACCCTAATCATATATGCGACTCCAGTTGCAAGTTTCGATTCAGGTGGTGAAACAAAGTAACCTGGTTCTACTTCAGTGAGATTAAGATTAAATGTTCCGTCGCCGAATAGTAAAACCTGAGCATCTGATATAATATCATTTTCTGTTGTTCTATTAACTGGAACAGATTTTCTGACAATTACTCTTACTCCTTCATTCTGGCTTATAAACCCATGGATAATTATTTTTCCTCCGTCATAAACGGGGTCATATTCAATTTCCTTTTCAAGGTCACATGAAAACAATCCAGTAATTATTAAAAAGTCAATCAATAGTATTTTCATTCTAAAATTCAATTGAATAGGTTATCGACGGGATGATTGAAAAGAGGCATTTTTGATATACCTTACCTGTTCCAGGAGAATAGTATATGTATACCGGATTCTGGCGTGCATATACGTTATAAAAGTTTAGTGAGGTAGTTTTAACGTTCCCTTTTTTTGTTTCACCTTTTCTCTCAATGCCTAAATCAAGC